>CAYGTJ010000076.1:0-5598 GCA_964352755.1 uncultured Alphaproteobacteria bacterium | reverse complement strand
GACCCAAGGTTCACCATCCAAGGATTATCTCCTGCTGCTGCCGATCCGGCTCCGGCTCCTGCATCAACTTCAAAAACCTCTCAGCGCGATAAAGTAAAAGGACGAGCACGCGGGGGGAAACTTACAAAAAAACAACAAAGGGCACGGGCTGCCCACCTAAAAAAAGCGACGAAAGAACATGAAAGAGAGACAAGAGTATCAGCCACTGGTGCTAATTTAAACCTTGTAGACACAAAGCTATTAGTCAGGGTTCATAATTGTACTGAATTTCTAGATAGTTGCGTTACTCCATTGGCACGTTGCTCTCATCAAATCAAAGAATTCCAAGAAATGGTAAGTACTTTTTCACGTGCCGAAACTCCTACTGAGGCTCAACAAATCCAGTTAGCAAATGCTGCATTTTCAGCGTTAGACAGCACATGCCAGTTAGAAACAACGCACAAACTATTTGAGGATTTAGAAGTTAAATTTAAATACGATGTCGTGGCATTAATGGAGTTCAGCGATCGTTTAAGACAGTTTATCCATAGCCTATGGAATGATAGCCCCTACAGTAAAGATTTAACCTCTCGAACACACATGAGTTTCAGTCAAACAACAACACCCATGGCCAAAGTATTACCTCAACAAGAATTGAGTGAAGATGGTAATCGTTTGGTATCAATGGTTGTTTCAGGAATGAAAATAGTTATAGATATTAATGAAGCATATCCAATGTTTGACTGCAATAGCAGCCCCCTAACGTTTTTTGCCGATCATGGTCTTCGTAGCGTTTGCCCACAGGAACCTCTTTTTCCCCTGATCCGTTTTTATAACGCGTCCTTCACCCCTAACATTCGCATTGCTTGCCCACCCCAGAAGGAACCCTATCCACTCATCTCAGCAAGTAGGATCGCATCAAGAGCAAAAGGTCATGCTGATGAAATAATAGCGCTAGCAAAACAAATCATTGCGTGCTCAAAGGCTCCCATCACGGCAAGTTCCGAAAGCGAAAGCCCGGCCATTCCTACGTCTGAAGCTATGGCATCGGCCAGAGCCGCAGCAGCCACATCAACCGATCAAAGGCGTTCTACAGCTGTTTCACCCGCTGAAGCACGTGCTATCTCAGAACGTCGACACGAAGCCGAAACAAGATCTATGGCCGAACGCCGCCTGGCTGACATGTTAGCACAGACAGCACGGAATCAATACAATGAAGAAGAAACAGCAGAACTCAATGCCTTGCGTGCACGTGGGCAAGAACTATTAGATAAAGATAGACGAACATCTCATGAAGCTTCAGCTGCAGCGCCAGCCGTTACTGAGGATCAAAGTGCTGCTGTGTCTACATCTGATGCGCGTGAACTAGAACGTATCAGGCAAAATGCCCTTGCCCTCCTTCCGTCTGACTCGCGGGCTTTCTTTGCTCAACTAATTCGTGGGGAAAGAATTGGTAGTATGCGTATACCCTCCAGACTTTATAAAAAACATCTTGACCGACTTTCAGCTGTTCTGGGTACGAGAATCCGATGCAATGGGGGGTCTTTGGTGCACGTTCCCACTCCGCATGGAGGTCGGTTCTTAACACATGTTCCCCACGCAAGTTACGATCAAACACCTATTGCTACCCTTGATCGCCTTGGTGAAAACCTACGCACCCCCCATGTTGGTGGCTTTACACCTCAGGATTTTCTAGATGAAAGCTCGACTGCATCTGTGGGAGCCGCCGCCGCCGCTGCTAGCTCTGCAACAACGCGGACTGATGAAGAGTCTGAAGATCAACTGAAAGAGCTAAACGAAGAAATTACGCGTAAAAAACCCGGGAGCTCAGACTTCTTTCTGGCATGTTGTGAGTTAGCTAGACATCAGGGTGATCATGACAAAGCTTTGGCATTTAAAGATAAAGCAGAGGCCGCAGCCGCTCACGAACACAAACGCCAAGAACTTGAAGCCGCATATGCCGCTGCCATGGCAGCACGCGCTGCATCTGCTGATGGTTCTGATACGTAATACCCACGAAGAGCCATCATCCAAGGGTGTGTAAACGCACCCTACTGACTTGAGCCTAGCTACATACGCAATCCCCATGTTGGTGGCTTCACACCCAAAGATTTCGTAGATGATGGTGAGGCAAGTGCTGGTGCTGCAGAATAAGAGTTCAAATAATTAATATAAGTATTGATTTTCAAATATTTGATGTTATGTATGTAATATATAAATTCGTACTTAATAATGCATAACAAACTTATTCTGGCAACTGTTTTAGCATTCACAACCTCACTGACCCTCCTCCACGCATCTGATGAGGCTGCTGCTGCGGCATCAAGTGCAGCCGGTGCTGAGGTGTATGTTTTTGATCCTCCTGCCTTACCATGTATGAGCAGAGCTGAAGCATTCGAATCTGTTAGTAAAGGAATACCCATGGGATCCCTGAGTGATCTAGACTTTACCGATCGTGAGACAAAAGAAACTTTTATTGAATTCATGGATGTCAGTAATCGTATTGCCCTAAAAACATGGATAAGAGGAGGTCTATCATTTTCTTCCGCCGAAAGACACCGGATATCTCAGGCTCTTAATCTAATTTTGTGCGGCCAAGCAGAAGAAGGCTTCGCAGAGCTAATAGCAACATATTTACCTTCTGATGAGGGCTTTGAAGAAAGCAGAAAACGTGAACCTCTCAGATTCCCTTCTGAATCAAGCACATCAGATGTTCTTCATAAGTTTTTGCAAGAAATATCCTATACCCATGACATTGCGTCTGCACTAATGGATAGTACCACATTTGACAGTCTGCTTAGACATGTGATGCTCACAAAGCTTGTTTCGTTGGTTCAAAAAATTGAAACAACGGGCACTGATAGTGTCTCCAGCACATTACCTAAATCTTTAATGCCTGCCCTACTAGTGTCAGAACCCCTCATCATTGATGGTCGTGAACGAAATTACAACGGAAGAATAGCAGACTATAATTTTAATTATTTCAATGTGTTAGCTCAAGCGATGGTTTCTGGATATAGCTGTACACGTACACTTGGACACCACTTAGGTCAACTTTATCACACCATGTCCTCAGGTAGAGAACCCGGACCTGAACTTACTTCAGTCATAGAACATCTCCTTGTAACACGGCAAGCCTTAATACCCGCCATTCGCGCCATTCGTGAATACCCTCTTTCGTCTAGCGTTCTCTTGACAAAAGAACTTTCAGAACTATTAATTTTTTCTGAATCTTGTGCTGCGATGCTTGAACACTTAAGCCAGAAGAGTGAGGAACTTAGTCGTCACGTGATAAAACGTACAGGTGGAATTTTTTTCAAAGTAACCCCATCAGGTGAAATTGTGAGGGCGCGTGGTCCTATTTCTCGTTCTGTGAATGGGAAAAAATTTACGGTTCTTTTTCAAGACGGAATGAGCATATATATCCCTTGCCATAGGAAGGTTAGTATTGATAGGAGAGGATTTTATGGAATACTTTATCAACATAAAGCCCCCGATAAAACAGAAGACAGAGATAATTCGATTACCTTGGTAGAAGACAGCACCACAATTTATGGTATCTCTACCAGCCCGCAAGGATTGTTAGCTGATGGTGATCCAAGACATATTTTCATACCTATTATGACTGCAGGAGGTTTCAGTGAAAAAGATAAAAGGAAAACAATAGGGGAACTCGTAAAAAAAATCAATGCAGTTAAACCCTCCCCAAAAGGGAAAGTACGACGCTCTGGGAAAAAATCAATCACATCAACAGGCGCAGCAGAAGCAAGTGCCGTAGCCTCTGAGGCACCTTTCGTTTCCCGGGAAGAAGCCGCCCGAATTTCCAGTGAACGTGCCTATCAGGAAACACTGCGCCGCGCGCAAGACCGCCGCGATCTTTACGCAGCCCGTGTGGATTTACAACCTGAATCAGACGTGGAAGCCGCCGAACTCAATGCCTTACGTGAACGTGGGGCAGCACTTATTGCGGCCGACGCCGAGCGTGCGCGCGCCGCCACAGCCGCGACACCTGGTTCTGCTTCTGCGGCAACTAGCGCAGATGAGGCAACTAGCGCAGATGAGGCAACTAGCGCAGATGAAGCAACTAGCGCAGATGAGGCAACCCATGAAGCGGCATCTGCCCAAGCAAAATCCAATGCCCTTAGACTTGAGGCACTCCCCGAAACTACGCGCGCTTTCTTTGAGCAAATAATGCGTAATGAAAACATCGGTAGCATTCGAATGAGACCGCGGGAATTTATGACGCACATGAAACGCCTTGCCAGTGCACTAGCAAGCCCCATCCATCAACAAGGTGGCCGATTGTATCTGTGTGGATTTCATATTCACCCACCTCATCAAGCATTAGACACGGTGCCAACACGAACATTTGAGATCCTTGCCTCAAAACTGCGTGTTGCCCTGGGGCGTGCCTCACCTACCGATGGCAGACGCGCACAAACAACTGATGATTCCGCAGATTCTGCGTCTGCAGGAGCTTCAGCTGCAAGTAGTGCCGGCGATGATTTCGAAGCTGATAGTGCCGCAGACGATGGTGATGCAAGTGGTAGATCAGTATAATAAAACCTCAAACATTTAATATAAGTATTGATATTAAAATATTTGATGTTACATATTAAGTATATAATTGGATATTTATCAATGAATAGTAAAATTATTCTGGCAACCATCTTAGCCTTCACAACCTCACTCACCCTCCTCCACGCATCTGAAGATGGTGGCTCAGCGGCGGCTAGTGGTGCGGGTGATACACTAAAACAAGATCTACCCCTACCAATGAGATTTAGGTACTTTCATGATGTTCGTGAGGAATTCAAACGCGGCATACTCGCAGAAGAAGGTATTGATCTCGGGGGTATGAAAGAAGCTGAACAAATCCACATAACGCACGCAGGTATTAATGCCTCGAACCGGCGTTTTTTATTGAATATCCTCGATCGTGAGAACCTCGGGTTTAATTCTGATGATGTCGCAAAAATCCATGAAGCAATGGAACTGATTGCGCATGGCAAAGCCCGTGAAGGCTTAGAGTCACTTATTGATGTCTATTTACCTAAGAATCTGGATTCCGATGAAACGTCCCACTCCTCAATTGAAGAGCTGCCACGAATCGCCCTTGATTCCAATTTAGATGATGTGCTAGCCACCTTAACAAAAGCCGCTAAAATGGGTGAATTTACAGCCTATACAGCGTGTAAAGAGCTGTCACCAAATGCTCTACTTCAGCATACGTTTTTGATGCATCTTGTAAAACTAATGCCTAAAATCAAAACTAATGCATCATCAAGTGCGACTACACTCCCTAAAAAATATTTAGATATTCTCTGCGCTGAACCACTTTTGATGACGGCAACACGAAAACCAACCGATGCTGGCAAACTTAAGCACTACTCATTTATGAGTCAAGAAATACTCAATATGTTCCTTCGTTCCTATGTTTATTCTGCACAGCTCACGTCACATACAAGGCGATTCAGTGAAGCGATGGCATCTGCATCACCTCTAGATACTCCGCTGATCGGAATTGCAAACTGTTTACTCGTACTTAGACAATCTATCATGTCCATGCATGCAGTTATTGCCGATACACCTCTATCCCTTGATCTACCAACGAGCCGA
>CAYGTJ010000075.1:0-5617 GCA_964352755.1 uncultured Alphaproteobacteria bacterium | reverse complement strand
TCGGGAGTACTTATAGCAATTTGCTTGTGCCGTTTTAATATATGTATTGACGATGTCGTACTCAGACACCCGGCCAAGATCTGGATACCGGCCAGAGGCACAGCCCCCGCCGATCATCAGACCAGCCCCGGCGATAGCAACACAGATCACCCGTAAAATATCTCTCATAGCCTCACACATGAATTTGCACTAAGCATAAAGTATTTTGTGTTCTACGTAACCCTTTACTCGTTGCCTTTGCGTAGAAAGAGTTGCAAAAATATGATTTTCTTGCTAGTTATAATGTTGATATAAATGCAAAGACTCGCTCAATGAGGGGTTAACCGTGTTGCCTTCGGGGACATAATCGCTGCACATATCACGTGTTGAATGCTTACCACTAGGAGGTTCAATTATGCAACATGACCGTTATACCGAGTCTGCACAGCAACTCATTCGCGATGCTATTGCCATTGCTGATAAATCATCGCACCAGTTTATAGATCCACTGCATGTGCTTGCAGCAAGTGTGTCAGATAAATCATCAATTTTGCATCATTTCTTGCAACAAGCCGGCCAGGATTCTTCTGATTTCGCTGCAAATTTAGATGCGGCACTTCAAAAACTTCCTCAGGTTTCAGGGGGAAACAGCCAACAAACGATGATGAATCGTGAGGTGGCACAGGCCTTTAAAAGTGCCGAGGAATCATCTCAAAAAGCGGGTGATCAGTTTGTAAGTGCTGAATATGTACTGTTGGCGATTGCTTCAGGGGCAAGTCCTGCGGCACAGCTCTTGAAAAAGCATGGACTTGATCCGCAAAAGATCAATGAATGTATCAAGCAATACCGCCAGGGGCGCACCGTAGATTCGTCAACCGCTGATCAGAACATGGATGCGCTCAATAAATATGCCCGTGATCTAACGAAAGATGCTCGTGCAGGAAAGCTAGACCCGGTGATTGGACGTGTGGAGGAAATTCGCCGAACGATTCAGGTGCTTTCCCGGCGTACGAAGAACAACCCGATCCTGATTGGTGAACCGGGTGTGGGGAAAACCGCATTCCTTGAGGGGCTTGCCCAGCGTATTGTTTCTCAAGATGTGCCGGATAATTTACGGGCGATGAAGGTCTTTGCCCTTGATCTTGGGGCGTTGCTCGCAGGTGCAAAATACCGGGGTGAATTTGAAGAACGCCTCAAGGCCGTATTGAACGAGGTGACATCAGCACCAGACAAAATCGTTCTCTTTATCGATGAAATGCATACGTTGGTTGGGGCAGGGAAATCAGATGGTGCCATGGATGCATCTAACATGTTGAAACCGGCGCTCGCGCGGGGGGAACTTCATTGTGTGGGGGCGACAACACTTAACGAGTACAAAAAGTATATCGAAAAAGATGCCGCCCTCGCCAGGCGTTTTCAGCCGATATTTGTCGGTGAACCAAACGTGAACGAAACGATAACGATTCTGCGTGGGTTGAAAGATAAATACGAGCTACATCATGGAATTCGTATTACGGATAGTGCATTGGTTGCGGCGGCAGAACTTTCAAATCGCTATATTACGGATCGTTTCCTGCCGGATAAAGCCATTGATTTAGTCGATGAGGCAAGTTCACGCATTCGCATGCAAGTTGATTCAAAGCCTGAGAATATTGATGAGCTTGATCGTCGTATTGTGCGTTTGCGTATTGAGCGTGAATCATTGAAAAATGAAACGAACAAAAACTCGATCGATCGGACGAAGGTTTTAGAGTCGGAGATCACCAAACTAGCTGCGGAGTCTGAAAAACTGACACAAACATGGCAGGCAGAACGCGCGAAAATTCATGCAGAACAACGCTTAAAAGAAGAACTTGAGCAGGCGCGAGTGGCACTTGCCCGTGCTCAGCGTGAGAGTGATCTGACAACCGCCAGTCAACTGATGTACGGCACAATTCCTGAGCTTGAGAAAAAACTTGTGAGTGCTGAAAAAGAAAGCCAAAAACGCATATTGTCTGAGGAAGTAACCGATAACGATATTGCGGGTGTCGTTGCCAAATGGACGGGCATTCCTGTTGAGCGCATGCTTGAAAGTGAACGGACAAAACTCCTGCAGATGGAATCAGCATTAGGGGCGCGCGTTGTTGGCCAAGAAGCCCCGATTGCCGCACTTTCAAACGCGATACGTCGCGCACGTGCGGGGCTGCAAGATCAATCTCGCCCGATTGGATCGTTCATGTTTCTGGGCCCTACGGGTGTGGGGAAAACGGAACTCACAAAAACACTCACTGAGTTTATGTTTGATGACCCCAATGCCATGATTCGCATTGATATGTCTGAGTACATGGAAAAACATGCGGTCGCGCGTTTAATTGGCGCCCCCCCGGGATATGTTGGGTATGAAGAGGGCGGTGCCCTGACCGAAGCGGTTCGTCGTCGCCCGTATCAAGTGATTCTGTTTGATGAAATTGAAAAAGCCCACCCTGATGTGTTTAATGTTTTGCTTCAAGTGCTGGATGATGGGCGTTTGACCGATGGCCAGGGACGGGTGGTTGATTTTACCAATACAGTTATTATTCTGACCTCAAATATTGGCGGGGATATTCTTGCGAAACTCCCTGAGGGCAAGGAAGTCGACGAGGTGCGCCCCGAAGTCATGGAGCGTGTGAAGGCACATTTCAGGCCTGAATTTATCAATCGTTTGGATGAAATTGTCATGTTTCGGCGCTTGCGTAAAACCGATATGGCCGCAATCGTTCAGATTCAGATTAAACACTTGCATGATTTACTTCTGGCCAAAGGGCATACACTTACGCTCAGTGAATCTGCGATTTCAGCGTTGGTGAATGATGGGTATGATCCTGTTTATGGGGCGCGTCCGCTCAAACGCTATATTCAGAATCATATTCAAAACCCCTTGGCAACAAAGCTTTTGGAAGGAAGTCTTGGGAAAACAGTTACGGTGGATAGCAATAAGGAAGGCTTTACGTTCGGATAAAATCTCACATATGTGAAGATATTTGGCTTATTGGGCAAAATAGCTTACACTGAGGGTGTAAATATCTAGGGATTGTATGAAAATAGTCATTGGTGCAGATCATGGCGGTGTCGCGTTAAAAGATCAGTTGGTAAGCTATCTTACGGGAAAAGCGTATACGCTCTTAGACGTTGGGGTATCGGGTGATGCCTCGTGTGATTACCCAGATATTGTTGAAAAATTTCAGCAGAAGATAAATTTAACAGCGGGCGATCGGGGGATTCTCGTTTGTGGTTCGGGGCAAGGGGTGTGTATGGCCGCAAATCGCAAGCGTGGCATGCGGGCAGCACTGTGTCGCACACACGAGGATGCGAAATTAGCCCGTAATCATAATGATGCCAACGTTTTATGTCTTGGTGGCCGTGTGACAGCGATTGATAAGGCTTTGCAGATTGCGGACGTTTTTTTGCGTGAAGAATTTGCGGGTGGACGCCATGAAACGCGCGTAAAAAAACTCGAAAAGTTGGAGGTTTCCCCATGCGAATAGCTGTAAACCTTATTCTAGGGGCTCTTTTCACGGGCATTTGCGTGAGCGTTGCGATTGGTGTTCGTCGTATGATTCGGGGTGATATCGTTGGTTCTCAGGAAATGATGCGCTGGCGTGTTGGTTTGCAATTTATGGCGATTGCCTTCTTAATAATTGCCTATACGTTTACGAAACAAGGAGGTCTCTCATGAAACCTTCAGGATATTCGTATGTGTTTTTGTTTTTGTGCGCCCTCAGTCTGAGTGTGATGGTGTTCATTGTTTCTCAGTTAAGCACGATGCAATTTGGCGGTGAAACACCACCACGAGGTGTTGCGATGTTACTAAAAAAATCGAAAGCACGTGCGCATAAGATGAAGCTTAAAGCGAAAAAAGGTGTCAAAAAAAACCCACGGAAAAAGGATAAATCCTCACATTAAAGGCAGTGGGTGAACAGCAAGAGTAGTTAATCAATAAAACCTATGCCCAACACGCGAGAATATTCTCGATGTTATCTTCATCAAACACCGTTTTGCGATCAGTTGTCCCTGCAAAAAGGGGCTTTTCACGATTAGCATCTGATTTTTGTTGAGCTTCATTACTCAGTAATGTCACGTTCTCGTCCTCTAAATCTAAGTCATTAATATAGGGAATTTTTTTGGGGGGACGTTTTTTCTTTTTTGATTTCTCAGAGCTGGACTTTTGTTTAGTTGATTTCGGTTTTTTAACTAGATTTTTCGCCTTTGTCGTGAGTAAATCCTTGCCGTTAGATCTCCATAAATTCAGACGAAGATCTTTTGCTGCGATAAGATCTTTGACGTGCATCAGGGCGCCTGCAAAAAGTTCATTTTCAATGCACTCCGCCTTGCAAAGCCTTACTATCTGTGAGAGTTCATGACAGCGTTTGAGAAGTAATTCTTCGTGAGCATTTTGAAGCTTCTGTATCTTATCTTCGAGTTCTTTGATTGTTTCTGTCTGAATCATAAGATTATTAAGAAATATTTTGTTATATATTTACACAGTAGTCTAAACAATTTATTAAACTTGCAAAAAAACGCCGGCACGAATGCCGACGTTTTTATCAACGTGTCATTGCTATACTTTTAGCTGATGTACTTGCTTAAAACTGCAAGCATCAAGAGAGCAACAATATTTGCAATCTTAATCATTGGGTTAATCGCGGGCCCAGCTGTATCCTTGTAGGGATCACCAACGGTATCACCTGTAATTGCGGCCTTGTGGGCATCAGATCCTTTGCCACCATGGTGACCATCTTCGATATATTTTTTCGCGTTGTCCCATGCGCCACCACCTGACGTCATTGAAATTGCAACAAAAATACCTGTCACAATTGTCCCGAGGAGCATAGCACCAAGTGACGTAAATGCAGCTGATATTCCTGCGAAATAGTAAACGATTGCCCACAAAACAATCGGCGCAAGCACTGGTAAGAGTGAGGGGAGGATCATTTCTGAAATGGCAGTACGTGTGAGAAGATCAACGGCACGGCTGTAGTCAGGTTTTGCCTTACCAGTCATAATTCCAGGAATTTCCTTGAACTGACGGCGGACTTCAACCACGACTTGCGCACCTGCACGTCCAACGGCCATCATTCCCATTGATGCGAACAGATAAGGGAGCAGACCACCAATGAACAATCCTACAACAACGTATGGATCCTGAAGCATAAATGTACAGGACGTACGAGGGAAGTAATGTTGCAAGTCCTCAGTGTACGCTGCAAACAACACAATGGCTGCTAGTGCTGCAGAACCAATCGCGTATCCCTTGGTAACTGCTTTGGTTGTGTTTCCAACCGCATCAAGGGCATCTGTTACCTCGCGAACTGCTGCGGGCATTTCCGCCATTTCAGCAATACCACCGGCATTGTCTGTCACAGGCCCGTAAGCATCAAGAGCAATAACCATTCCCGCAAGTGCCAACATGGTTGTGGCCGCAATCGCAATGCCGTAAAGTCCAGCCTGGTTGTATGCTACCAAAATACCCGTACAAATAGCAATCACAGGCAACGCACATGATTCCATCGAGATCGCAAGACCTTGAATCACATTTGTTGCATGTCCTGTTTCAGAAGCTTTCGCAACTGATTGAACGGGACGATAGCGCGTCGCTGTATAGTACTCGGTGATCCAAATG
>CAYGTJ010000074.1:0-5661 GCA_964352755.1 uncultured Alphaproteobacteria bacterium | reverse complement strand
TAATCTTAGATAGAATGAAGAGACCCAGAGGCAGGCTTGCATTCACTAAATGATGTGTCACCGTTTGTGGAGGAGCGAAAATAAGCCCTAAGAGACCAAGTGCCATCCACGAAAGATGATTTATTCGCCGATAGTAAACGTCCATCCACCCGGCGTAGACGCAAATGAGAACCGTTGCAACAAGATAGAATTTAAACCAATAATCCAAAAGCCAATCCTAGAAATATAGCGCCATACCCATTGCTATGAAAAAGATCATCATAGGTAAGCTCATTCCTGACATACAAGCGAAACACCTGCCAACCGAGAAAGAAACTCCATAAAATCAACCCAGAAACAAAGTTTCGTGAAACCTCAACCAAGAGTGGAACCGCACAAAGCATCAACACACTGAATGCATAACTGCCCAGCACCAAGAGCTTGACATTTTTCATGGACATTAATGCCGTCGAGCCGACGTTTAAGTGGCGATCGTATTGCCGGTCTTGAAGCGCATACACCGTGTCATACCCCACTGTCCATGCAGCCGCAGATAGGTACGTAAGCCATACAACCAAAGGTATATGCAATGATTCCGTGGCCGCAACGTACGAAAATATGAGGCCTAAATTCATCGCCAGGGCTAAGACAAATTGGGGATAGGCGATATAACGTTTGGCAAGCGGGTAAACAAATATTAGTACAGTGGCGACTCCTGCCACGACATAGGTTTGCACGGCAAGCATTGCCAGTGATACCAGGGCTCCAATGCCTAAAACAGCAGCAATGCCAATGCCTTGGGTGACCGAGAGTGCCCCCGAGGCGAGAGGTCGATGCTTTGTGCGTTTGACCTTAGCGTCAATATCGCGATCACACAGATCATTAATGACGCATCCGAATGTACGTGTAAAAAACACACCTGCCGTTAACGTAATCAAAAGTGGCCAGTTTGGTAGGTCAAGGTTATTTAAATTTCCTGCCAACAATACCCCCCAGGCACACGGCCACCAGAGGAGAAAAAAACCAATGGGACGATGGAGACGAAGAAGCTCAAGAATACTGGTAATGATCACGGGAAACCCTTTCTAGTGTTGACTTAATATTGCATGAAAAAGCCGCACCGTCTATTAGACTATGCGATTACGTGCGATGACGCTTGCGCGCAAGTTGTGACGTATAATGCCTGTAGGTCATAGGGATTGAGGCAAGATATAACGTTCCCGCAATACCTAGAACAACCCAAGGAACAGCAAATAAGGCCGCTAAAACAATTCCTGATGTGATCAGAATGCTTAAGACCTTATCCCGTGAAAACTTCAATGATTTGCTTGAGAATGTGGGGATTTTGGCAATCATACCAAGACCTGAAAGTGTCATTGCTATGAGCATAATGGCAGAAGGAACGGCATGCGGGGTTGTGCCAAGTGCAAGTGCCCAAATGTAGGGAAGCACTAACATCAACGCGCCCATCGGGGCAGGCACCCCTAGAAAGTAGTCATCACGTGCATGAGGAGGGGCGCCCTTTATCACCGGTGTTTTAATGCGCGTCATGATGTTAAATCGCGCCAAACGAAAGGCCGAACACACAGCAAAAAAGAGACAAAATGCCCATCCAAAGCTACCGAGTGACTTCAGTGTAAAGAAATAGACGATAAGCGCAGGTGCTGCCCCAAAACAGACAAAGTCTGAAAGAGAGTCTAACTCAGCACCAAACTCACTTGATGCTCCCAGCATGCGGGCGATACGCCCATCAAGCAGATCAAATATGGCAGCAACAATCATCGCAAGCAGTGCGAGTTGGACATGATCGCTGTAGGCAAATCGAATACTGGTTAGTCCACTGCACAGGGCAAGAACCGTTGCAATGTTCGGAATATGGCGCACAATGTTTTCATTGAAATTAAAGCGTTTACGCTGGGTCTTTTTCGCAAGTGTGCGTTTGATGCCCTTAAACTTCTTCATGCCCTTGCGAAAGTTTTTCGAGAATTTTCGTATGCGTGGCAGGTCAAGTTTCATTAAATCTCTTTTCCAATAAGGCCTGTTTGTCCTGCGTTCGTATCAAACAAAACCGTTTCACCAGCAATTGTTAGTTGGCCGACACATACGCGCGGTGTGTATGAGGCCGGAAAATATACATCGAGGCGACTGCCAAAGCGTATCAAACCAAAATATTGACCGGTAATGACGTGTGCCCCTTTTTGAACATCACACCGAATACGCCGTGCGATGAGTCCTGCAATTTGTGTGCAGGCATAGGTGATGCCGTCATCAGACTCTACAACGAGGGTGTTGCGTTCATTGTGTTCGCTCGCTTTATCAAGTGAAGCATTGAGGAACTTTCCCTTATGATAGACAACATTTTTGAGTTTTCCTGCGAGAGGAACACGATTTACGTGCACGTTAAAGATATTCAAGAAAATACTCACACGCACCCATTCTTCCGTCATGTCGAGCCCGAGTTCAGTCGGAGGCGTGGTATGAATAATATGTGAGACGCGCCCATCAGCCGGCGCCACCACCAAGCCTTTGTTTTGCGGAACGCAGCGAACAGGATTGCGAAAAAAATATGCAATCCAAACGGTTACACCCGTAAAGACAACACCAACGAAGGGCATATCCCAACGGAATCCCAGAAAACTTAAGACAATACCGGGAATCAAGAAACGCCATGCATCGGCGTGAATAGGGGCAAAAAAGTTAGAAAGCATAATGGTAATTTCAATTTTGTTATCAAAGAGGCTAGCAAAAAGTAAGGCCATTGCCAAGATCGCATACGACTTGCATGCATACATGTGAGTTTTTGCGTGACAATTTGGTGTGCGTAAGTTACAAAAATGCCTTACACGATAAGGGTTACATGATGCATCAACCAGTTCGCGGAACGCACGATTTTTTGCCAGAAAAAATGAGTCATTACAAGGCTTTGCTCGCACTTGCAGATTCCATCCTGGGGCGTTTTGGCTTTCGTGAGATGGCGACTCCTATTATGGAATCGGCCGATGTTTTCACACATGTCGGTGAAACCTCAGATATTGTCACCAAGGAAACATATACGTTTCCTGATCGGGGTGGTGATATGCTGACACTGCGCCCGGAGGGCACAGCACCTGTAATGCGCGCAGTCATGTCAAATAGCCTAACCCAATCATTGCCGTTGAAATATTACTATGCGGGGCCTATGTTTCGCTATGATCGACCACAAAAAGGACGTTTTCGTCAGTTTCATCAGTTAGGGCTTGAATACATTGGTTTGCCTGGCGCAGAGGCTGATGTCGAGGCAATCGCAGCCGCAGATATGTACTTGAAAGCGTTGCATGTCCGTGAACGTTGCACACTCCACCTGAATACACTTGGGGATACGCCCTCACGTGTTGCCTTTACTGAGGCCTTAGTGACCTATTTCACAAGGTTCAGAAATGACCTATCTGAGGATTCAAAGACGCGCCTTGCAAAAAATCCCTTGCGCATTCTTGATTCGAAAGACCCACGGGATCGCAAACTTTTTGATGATGCGCCTAAATACGCAGGATATTTGAATGATACGAGTCGATCACACTTTGATCGCGTGTGTCATTACTTGGATGGACTCGGAATCGCTTATAAAATTAATCCACTTATTGTTCGTGGCTTAGATTACTATGCACACACAACGTTCGAATATATGTGTGATGATGGCGGTGCGCAAGGAACGGTTCTTGCAGGGGGGCGTTATGATGGTCTCTGCGAATCTATGGGAGGGGCGGCTCTTCCTGGGGTCGGCTAGGCGGCTGGGTTAGAGCGGTTGATGCTGCTTCATGATTATAAAGCCCCTGAATCACTTACTCTTGGGTTGGGGGTGATGGGAAGCGAAGCCCTGGATCAAGGGATGCTACTTGCACAAAAACTTCGCGCGGGTGGTATGAATGTCCATTTCTTAAGCGGTAATAATCCTGGAAAATTACTGAAGAAACTCGATAAATTTGCGGTAACCCATGCCTTGATCGTGGGAACAGATGAATTGTCGTCAGGACGCGGTATGTTAAAACACATGACCTCAGGAGAACAGAGTGAGATTACACTTGAAGCGCTTTCTTATGACATCCTCGCCGGAGTAAAAAAATGAGTAGTATTGAAAAATTTAAGGCTGTTCTCGGGCGACACAAGGTCTTGAGTGAAATTCTTGCCAAGGGATGTGAAGACCCCAAGGAATTTGCAAAAACCTCGAAGGAATATTCTGATCTCGAAGATGTTGTGCGCCTCATTGGGCAATACGTCAAGCTATCAGAGGATTTGACCGATATGGAGGAAATCCTCGCAGATAAAGACCAAGATAAAGAAATGCGTGATCTTGCCGATCAAGAAGTTCACGGTTTGCGCAAGGAGTTGCCCGAACTTGACGAGAAGATAAAATTTCTGTTGCTTCCCAAGGATGAGGCCGATGAGAAGAGTGCCATCGTCGAAGTACGCGCGGGAACCGGCGGCGAAGAAGCCGCCTTGTTTGCTGGTGATCTCTTGCGTATGTATCAACGTTATGCAGAGATTAAAGGTTGGACGACGGAAATTATTAGTATCAGTGATGCGGATATGGGGGGCGTGAAAGAGGCAATGCTCAACGTAAAGGGAAAAAGCGTGTTTGCGCGGCTAAAGTTTGAGTCAGGCACCCATCGTGTGCAGCGAGTTCCCTCAACCGAAACCCAAGGACGCATTCATACGTCGGCGGGAACGGTCGCTGTTTTGCCTGAGGTTGAGGCAATTGATGTGGAAATAAATGATAAAGATATTCGCGTTGATACCTATCGTGCCTCGGGTGCGGGTGGTCAGCACGTAAACAAAACCGAGAGTGCAATTCGCATTACGCATTTACCCACAAACATTGTGGTGACCCAGCAAGATGAAAAATCCCAACATAAGAACCGCGATCGTGCGATGAAAATTTTACGTGCGCGGCTCTATGAGCATGAACGTCACAAGCGTGACTCTGCACGTGCCGCCGAACGCCGGAGTCAAGTTGGTTCTGGTGATCGCTCAGAGCGCATTCGCACGTACAATTTTCCTCAGGGACGCGTGACTGATCACCGCATTAATTTAACTTTGTACAAGCTTGAGGCAGTTCTTTCTGGGGAAAGTCTTGATGAATTGGTGGATGCGTTAACACTTGAGCATCAGTCAGAACAGCTTGCGGCACTTGAATCAACGGGTTCAGCTGAGTAATGATTGTGGGCACCTAATGGCCAAAACGGTTGCAGAACTTCTCGCCACATTACCGGTAGGGCTGAGTCGTCGTCATGCCCGGGTGTTGCTCGGGCATGTGCTTGATCTTACCGAGGATCAGGTCTTTTGTTATCCCCAGCGATCAATAACCCAGGATCAGGCTGAGAAATTCACAGTACTTATTGCAAGATTTGCTGGTGGGGAGCCGCTTTCGCGCATTCTTGGATATCGTGATTTTTGGAATTTACGCTTTCAAATTAGTGCTGAAACACTTGATCCGCGACCAGACAGCGAAACGCTTGTTGCGTGTGTGTGTGATTATCTCCACTCAGCGAACATTGAGTCTCCGCGTATTTTGGATCTAGGAACCGGATCGGGGTGCTTGTTGCTTTCTGTGCTCTTTGAATTTCCAAATGCCACAGGTGTGGGGGTTGATATTAGCTATGATGCGCTTCAAACAGCTCGCCAAAATAGTATTTCACATGCGTTGGA
>CAYGTJ010000073.1:0-5875 GCA_964352755.1 uncultured Alphaproteobacteria bacterium | reverse complement strand
ATAATGTAATGCGCCGTGGGGACGACCGGTATTGGTTCCGTGGTCACGTCCACATTGGCGAATGTTTGCGCTGTTTCGGCAATTCCTCCCAGGCGACGTTGAATTTCATCAGGTGTCATTTTCGGAAGGTGAAGTTCAATGTAGTCTTTATTCACGCCACATCCGCGTCCTTCATGAATTTCGATCGCAATAGCACGCGACACCACATCTCGCCCGGCCAAATCTTTGGCGTGGGGGGCATATTTTGCCATGAAGCGCTCGCCCTTGGCATTAACCAAATAGCCGCCCTCGCCGCGGACACCCTCGGTAATAAGTGCC
Source organism: uncultured Alphaproteobacteria bacterium (assembly GCA_964352755.1). Taxonomy (GTDB): domain Bacteria; phylum Pseudomonadota; class Alphaproteobacteria; order JAUHZC01; family JAUHZC01. The sequence continues at coordinate 5,557 of CAYGTJ010000073.1, read as the reverse complement.
CCAACCCCGCGAATCCCGGTGGGGTGAAATTGCACGAATTCCATATCTTGTAAGGGAAGACCCGCGCGTGCAACCATGCCGGCGCCATCGCCCGTACATATATGTGCCGCCGTGCATGATGCGTAGGTGCGCCCTGCACCCCCCGTTGCAATAACAACCATATGAGCATTAAAAACGTGGAGCGATCCATCTTCCAAACACCACGCAACAACACCGCGGCATGTTCCTTTCTCATCCATGAGCAAATCAAGCACGAAGTATTCAATGTAAAATTTCGTGTTAAATTTAAGGCATTGTTGGTAGAGCGTATGCAAAATGGCATGGCCCGTGCGATCCGCCGCCGCGCACGCACGTTTGGCCATTTTTTCACCTTTATCAATGGTGTGTCCACCAAATTGGCGTTGATAAATGTGACCTGTTTCTGTGCGCGAGAAAGGCACACCCATGTGTTCAAGCTCAACTACGGCTTGAGTGGCCTCTGAACACATTTTTGCAATGGCATCTTGATCACCCAACCAATCAGAACCCTTCACGGTGTCGTAAAAATGGTACGTCCAATCATCCCCATCACCGAGGTTATTTAGCGCGGCAGCAATGCCCCCTTGGGCGGCAACGGTATGGCTACGCGTGGGGAAAACCTTGGATATACAGGCGGTTTTCAGTTTTTTCTCAGACATACCCAGTGCCGCGCGCATACCGGCACCGCCAGCTCCAACAATGACAACATCGTAGTCATGAAAAACAATCCGCGGCGGCGAAGCTGTAGGTTTGGTTGCTGTCATTGCCACACCTGTCGCGCCAATAGATAAACACTCGAAAGTGGCAACCATGTCACAAAAAGAGTAAGCATAAACCAACACAAGGTACGCATGCGAATGCTTTTCACATAGTCGTGAATAATGGCTTTCAGGCTCATCAGGTTAAAAAATGTCGTGAGCACTAGATAACAGCTAAGAAGCGCAAACGTATTTATATCCGCCAAATAGCTCATAAGATTCAGGACAAAATTTTGCTGCCACAGGTAGAGCAGAACAATCAGAATCGGCGTTGCCGGAATCATGAGAAGTGTGGCATATCGATCCAAGCGCCACTGTGTCACGCCGTGGGGAATGCGCGTTAATCCGTAGGGATTATGCATCAAATCATGATTTTTTTTGTACGAAGATGTTCGCGTGCGCTCACGATGTTTTGCGGTTTGTGAGAGTGTCTGCATCATAACACGCCCCCTCCCCACAGAAATCCGAACCAGCCCACGGTGCCCACAAACCAGGTAACAAGGAGGAATTGACCACTGCGAATCACTTGATCACGCCCAAGACCACGGGTCGTGTCCCAATAGAGATGGCGTAGACTTGCCAACGTGTGAAAGAGCCAAAGACTGCCAAGGGCTGAAAGAGAAATCCGCAACGTGATTGGGGTCAGGTATGGGCGGAGGTATTCCAAGCCATCAGGAAACATGGTCATAAAAATTATGGCCAGCATAACTTTTCCGCTCACAACACTCAGCATAACACCCGTAATGCGATGAAGTGCTGAAATGCCTGAGCTAATCTGCACCCGATAGATTTGAAGATGTGGCGAAAGCGGCCGACGCATGCAACGATTGACTGTTAACTATCAGAAAAAATGATAACAGAAAACGCGCATCCCCGGCAAGGGGGCACGACGTATATTACGCGACGACGCTACAGTCAGCTACAAACCTCTATACAAGAAATTCCAAAACAGAACTGATTAGAAAGGAAGTGCTTAATAATAGGCTAGTCGGGTTGTAAGTCATAGCTATATCTAGTTAACTTACTTCCACTCTATGCAAGAGTGTCCATTTATCAAATATTTAATTCATGTACAAATAATTCTTTGGTCAGCATTATCGCTTTAAGAAAAAAAAGTTACCATTTTTTCTAAAGACAAATAACAAGATTCAGTCGCTACAAAAGGAACGCTCAATAACAAAACAGATGTGTATTTCATTTGATTTTCCAGGTTGATTTGACAATCATTCTATTATCATATGTCGGCAAGTCAATATTTATTACACGCTGTAAATTTTTTTATCCCTATTCAGACCTTCTCTAAAATGTCCGAGTAAATTGTCAATATTACTTATGTTATTAATGCGTTTATTATAAACAAAATAGACAGGTGTCGGCCCATGCTTCACTTCGGGAAGTAGACGAACCGCCCCACAGTTCAAAAAATTCATATGGTGAATACCAATAGATATTATACCCAACCCTGCACGCATTGCGTTAACCGCAGCTTCATTAGAGTCTACCCGTAGAACCGATTTGCGTCGCGCAGAAGCTCCTGTCAATCCAACCTTAGTATGCCAATTAACATGTGGGTACTGGTTTTCAAAATCTTCCTTAACGGATATTAGGCGATGCTTTTCTAAATCCTCCAATTTTGTGATTGCGGGTTTATCACGTAGGTAATCTTCCGAGGCATAAAGTCCGAAATACTGATCAAATAATTTTTCTTGTACAAGTGTCGTTTCTGCATTTTGCACATAGGAACGAATCACAATATCAGTTGTGTAAGGATCAACCTGATCAAGAGAACTATTAAGAACAAGCTCAAGGTCAGGATGCTTTTTATCTATTCCATTTAAATAACGAGGTATCCAAACTGAAGTCATAGAGGGAGACGCCTTAATCTCTAGTTTTTGGACGCCGGTGTCGCGCAGGGCTTGGGCGTTCTTCAGACCCGCATTGCCAATGTGCACAACCTCGTGACACGCGTCGATGTAAGGCTTTGCCTCAGGGCGTGGCCGCATAAAGTGGTAATCACGATCGAATAATTTAATGCCTGAGCGTTCTTCAGCCATTTTAATTTGTCGGGTAATTGCCGATTGGCTTAACCCCATTTTATCGCCAGCTTTAGTTATGCTACCGAGTATTGAGACGTAATATACTGCCTCTGCATTGTCAAAGTCGAAAAAATCTCTCATATCCATACCTCCATGTATTATTGACATGGTTTATATACTTTATAACGATAAGTAAAGTAAAATCAGTTTTTTGCAATCTCAGTATTATTACATGCACACTATGCACACGCATACTGTTCCCGTAATCCCGCGAATACCCCTTTAGTAAGGGGACTTTCATCGCTTAACAAAAAATAGGACGCCGCCCGCGAGTCTAAAAATCTCCCCACATCACCTGACAACTATTAAAATTTGATGCTGACAAAATTAAAAAAACAATTAAATAGATACTTTCCTGCACACATATCAACTCTTAATCACAAACAAAAAAAATCCTATAAAATATATAAATAAATTATTATATGTAATAACAAATCTTTTACAGTTTAAATGAATACGCACACCAAGTATTTATTCAATTTGCAAAAAAGAAAGACAGCAGATATTATCTACCTATCTGAAACCACCTAAGTTAAAGGAAGAAAATAATTTGAAAAATTCATCACCACTAATGAAATTTGATGAAAAAGAAAGATTACTAGACATAGTTCACAACAAGTGTACAGAAGTAATTAGAAACTATCTCTACGTTAAGACCTCACAATCAGATACTATCAATCGGATTAGATCTGATCCTGAGTGCACTATAGTAAGAAAAGAGATGGGGATTGATTTCCACAATAATGCTCTGGAGAAAATTATCAGTGATGCAAATACTCTCCTATTTGATCAGAAATCAGACATTCTATTAGCCAAAGTGCTAGCTAACTACGGGTATGAAGAGGCATTTCAAAAGGAATACGAACGTTTAGAAATAGAAAAAGAGAAAGATGATTTTAAAACATGCAGAGACAAAATTATTGCCCACTGTGATGTGACATCCGTTACATATAATGACGAAAACATTCCACACCACAATGGTAAACCAATTATACATCCATTTGTAAGGAATGTTGTAGATCTCATCTTTTTCTCTACACATTTGATTATACAAGCTAAAGTGACAATACGCACTCAACGCGCTGAAGCAAAGAGAGGGAAATCTAATGGTGCGCCTAAAAAAATCAAATTAATTAACCCTCTTCCCAACGATCTAGAGGAATATATAAATAAAAATATCAAAGAAGCTACTTGCGCACTGCGAGACCTGCTTGGAGCTTAACGATACATAACCAACTCAGTCAAAAAAAATAAACACACAATATAAAAAAAGCGTCGGGGAAGCCCCGACGCTTAGTCTTAATAGAAGGATCGAAAAACTGATTATTTTTGGTCTGATTCAGTTTTCGCCTTTTTCTCAGCCTTCTTTGGGGCTGACTTTTTTGTGTCTGACGCATCGTTAGCAGCTGCATCATCTGCTTTTGCCTCAGGTTTAGCTTCAGTCTCTTTTTTAGTTGCCGCTTTCTTAGCCGCAGGCTTTTTCGCTGGAGCCTCTTCAGCATCAGCACTATCATCAGCCGCTTTCTTATCGGCTGCCTTTTTAGCTGGGGCTTTTTTCGCAGCAGGTTTCGCAGATTCCGCACTGTCAGCGGCATCTTTTTTGCCGGCCAATGCTTCACCTAGCGCTTCACCAAGAATACCACCGAGACTTGCACCACTGGTCGTTGAGCCATATTTTTCCATAGCCACGCGTTCTTCTTCTTGTTCACGTGCACGGATAGAAACAGCAATACGACGAGAGGCCGCATCAACAGATGTTACCTTGGCATCAACTTTTTCACCGACAGCGAAACGATCCGGGCGACGCTCGTTGCGATCACTGGATAGATCAGCACGCTTCATGAAGGCACTTAAGCCCTCACCGAAGGTAACCTTGATCCCATCAGATTGAACTTCAGATACTTCACAGGTGACAACTTGGCCTTTTTTGATATCAGCAACAGCACCCGCAAACGGATCATTCAAGAGTTGCTTGATACCAAGAGCCACGCGTTCTTTGCTTGCGTCGACTTCAAGAATCTTCACGCTAACCGTTTGACCCTTTTTGTAGTCTTTAATGGCTTCGTCCGCATTCTTTTCCCATGAAAGATCATTCATGTGAACCATACCGTCGATATCATCTGTAAGTTTAACGAACAGACCAAATTCTGTGATATTGCGGATTTCACCTGAGGCTTCAGACCCAGTTGGGTGAATCGTGGCTAACTGCTGCCATGGGTTTTCAAGGCATTGCTTGTAACCAAGAGCAATACGACGTTTCACAGGCTCAATTTCAAGCACACGCACCTTGATTTCGTCACCAGCGGTGAGAATTTGACTTGGTTGAACGTTCTTACGTGTCCAGCTCATTTCTGAAACATGGATAAGACCTTCAACACCGCCACCAATATCAACGAATGCACCGTAATCAGTCACATTGGTAACCTTACCAGGAAGGGTATCACCAATCGTGAACTTCGTTTCAACATTGTGCCATGGATCATCAGAAAGCTGTTTAATACCAAGAGAAATACGATGATTTTCCTTGTTGTACTTAATAACCTTCACATTGATCGTTTCACCAACGGTCAATACTTGTGATGGATGATTTACACGTTGCCATGAAATATCAGTCACGTGAAGAAGACCATCAACACCACCAAGATCAATAAACGCACCGTAATCAGTCACGTTCTTTACCATACC
>CAYGTJ010000072.1:0-5882 GCA_964352755.1 uncultured Alphaproteobacteria bacterium | reverse complement strand
GCTATTTGTCACATCAACATTGGTGTGAGTCTCCAAACGATGCAATACTCTAATGTAATCTCACCCCAAAGGAAAGCTACCCACTCATGATTGCACAACTGACAGGCCTCATCGCAAATGAACAAGACACAGGCCTCATCATCGATGTAAACGGTGTTGGGTACGAGGTGTTTTGTTCCCGCCACACCCGCGAAGATCTCAGCACAACAGGCGGCACAGTGACTATATTTATTGATACGATTGTGCGTGAAGATCTTATCAATCTTTACGGTTTTGCCACCCGGGAAGAAAAATCCTGTTTTCAGCTGTTACGCAGTGTTCAGGGTGTCGGGAATCGCATGGCTGTTTCTATTCTCTCACTGTTTCGTCCTGCCGATCTCATTCAGACACTTCATGCCCAAGATAAAACGTCTCTTACGCGCGCAGATGGTGTGGGGCCTAAGCTTGCAACCCGTCTCATTACCGAACTCAAGGACAAGGTTGGTGGTATGACGATTCTCTCATCAGGACAAGGAGCGTCGCATACCCCTACGCATACATCGCACGATGGGGTTGTTTCGGCGCTTGTAAATCTTGGATATTCCCGGATGGAGGCAACGCAGGCCTTACAAAAAGTAACTGCAAACGAAAGTGATAACGCCCTTGGTGAAAGTGATCTCATCAGGGGATGCCTTCGTTATTTGGCGCAAGGATAAGTGGAGAAATAGGAAAATATAATGGATACAGATCGCCTCATTGCCCCTGATTCACGCGAAGATGACTTAGTCGCTCTCGATACGGCGCTGCGCCCTAAGTCGTTTGCGGATTTCACAGGACAGGCCGAAGCCTGTGCCAATCTCAAGGTTTTCGTTGAGGCCGCTAAACAACGTGGAGAGGCGCTTGATCACGTATTGTTTCACGGGCCTCCGGGTCTTGGAAAAACAACCCTTGCTCAAATTATGGCCAATGAATTGGGTGTTAATTTCCGTGCAACATCGGGGCCCACACTCACAAAAGCGGGGGATCTCGCGGCTATTCTGACGAATCTTCAGTCGCACGATGTGTTGTTTATTGATGAAATTCATCGTCTATCCGCAACCGTTGAAGAAATTTTATACCCCGCCATGGAAGATCACAAACTTGATATCGTTGTGGGCGAAGGGCCCGGTGCGCGTGCGATTCGCATTGATTTGCCACCCTTTACCCTGGTGGCAGCAACAACGCGCTCAGGATTAATTACGGGACCCTTGCGCGATCGTTTTGGTATTCCTATACGCCTCAATTTTTATGAGGTTGCTGAACTGACACAAATTATTCAACGCGCGGCAGCTAAACTTAATATGAATCTAACGCCCGAGGGCGCTCACGAAATCGCCCAGCGCTCACGGGGGACACCGCGAATTGCGGGGCGACTTTTGCGGCGGGTGCGTGATTTTGCAGCTATTGAATCACCGAATACTCCGGTTGATCAGGATGTTGCTAAAAAATCCCTCGATCGTTTGGATGTAGATTATTCAGGCCTCGATGCCATGGATCGCCGGTATATCAGCTATATTGCAGAAACGGTAAACGGGGGGCCCATTGGTTTAGATACACTGGCGGCCGCTCTTTCTGAGCAACGCGATGTGATCGAGGATGTAATCGAGCCGTATCTCATTCAACAAGGTTTTGTAACGCGCACCCCGCGTGGTCGTGTGCTTACGGCTAAGGCCTTTGCGCACATAAAAGTCACACCTAAACGCACGGAACTGCTTTAAAAAGAAAGTTGTTCACCTGACAAAATACGATTTGCTGCGGGGGTGAATGAACCATCATCGTTGTGGATAGTTATTCCAGGAGTAAGGGTTAGTCCACCCTTTACATCTTTGCGTCCCCGAATAAGCACGCGTTTGGCGGATTTTTGGTGGGTAAACAGAGGCACAACACAAATCTCACCCACGCGTCCCCATAGATAATGCAATATTGCATCCAGGCGATCCGCACGATGAATCATTGTAAAATACCCGCGGGGTTTAAGGCGTCGCACACAATAATCAATCCATAAGGCAAGGCCGTTTGTGACCTCACCCGCAGCAACAGATCTCAGATTATGTGGTGAGGGTGTAAATCCAGACAATTCATGATACGGGGGGTTGGTGATTACATGATCAAACTGTTCGTTTTGAAAAGGGACAGGTTTTGTAAATATATCACCCTCAACAATAGACACAGGAATCGATTCGTGATGATTGTTTTCAGTGGAGTTCCGTCGGGCAAGTGCACAAAATTCAGGCGTAATATCCACCCCAAATCCTTGTGCCTTTGGTTGGTGATGCAGCGCACACATAAGTGCTGTTCCAACACCACACCCAACATCAAGAATCCGCTGGTTAGGTTTGCTGGTAATTGCAGATCCCAGAAACACGGCGTCTAATCCCGCGCGATACCCATCCGCCGGTTGATGAATCGTTATTTTTCCAGCTAACAGTGAATCGTTGGTTGTTTGCATCACTTATGAAAACGATTGCGGTGCCCGTGAGATCACACGAAAATCTTGTTCGCTGAATGTATAGACCGCAAGTCCCCGTTCCGTATCACCATCAGGGGTAAATCGAAACAACCCATCAATGCCAAGAAACCCCTGTTTGTTTGTGAGATAATCAAGGTTAAACGGATCATTTTTGTATTTCTTAGACAGCTGAACAAGAACCTGTGCCGCATCAAATGCGAGGGTATATATGCGCATGGGTGTGTGTTTATACTGGCGGAAATACAGATCTTGAAACAGATTAAATCCATTCGCAGGAGGGGCTGTAAACCATCCTCGATTAAGACTTTGCAGCGATTTTAGATCATCATCGAGCCATTGCCCCACCCCAATCAATTGGACAGCATGCATATTTACATGATGAAACAGGAGGCTTGAAATAATTGTTTTGATGCGACTGCCGCCTTCGGGAATATAAAACGCGTCATAGGTTTTATCTTTTAAGTGCGAAAGCTCTTTAATGAATTTTTGACCCCGGGGCGTGTAATAGTAAAAGTCGATATCTTTGATGAGACCGTCACGTTTTGCACGCTCCAGTGCCTGTTGATTGCGTGATCCATACGCATCCTTGGGCAGGATTGCCGCTACCGATTCAATGCCTTTTTTGTGGGCATATGAAAACACCTGCGTCACTTGTTCGTGGACATCAAACCCAAAAACAAGAATACCTTTTGCCCGGGCGCGAATATCGTTTGTAAAGGCAATAACCGGAATGCGATTTTGGCGCGCAATATAATGAATTGCCTGGACTTCATTTGCACGGATTGGGCCAATTACAGCATCTACCTTGGCCGCAACGCCCTTTTCCATGGCAATAACAGCCCCCTCGGGCGTGCCTTTTGTATCAAGGGGCACGAGACTAACACTGTGTTTTTTTTGGCTAAAAAGGGCGAGTTTGGCGGCATTATAAAATCCCTCACCAAGTTTTTGATCCTTCCCAGATAACGGCAATAACACACCAATTTTATAGCGTGTTTCCTTTGGTAAAACCGCATGTGTATCGTTGGGTAAAAGATCTAAAAATCGCCGCGAAGGCGTTATATCTTTATCGCCATCAACGGTAACGGTAGTCTGGCACCCCGCAAGGAAAAGCGCAACAATCACAGAAAACGAACGAAGGATAAGGGCAATACGCATGAATACGTGTTAATGAAACTTATGTTGTTATACCTGAAACTACGGCGTTCTCAAATAGATAGTATTTAAAAAGTATTGACCTGCATTATATACGAAAACCTAATCGATTAGGGTTTTTCTCCCTCACCGATGATTATGAGAAAACAGTACCTAATGCAGCTATTTTTTGGATATAGGTTGCGTTAAAACTGTTAATACTTATACCGTGTTTGGTTGTGTGCATTTTCACGTGTAAGTATGTTTTGTGAAACACCCTCTTTCAGGTCGCGACTCGCCGTTGCTGTTGAGATTTCAGGAAAAACATCCAGATACTCTTTACGGGTAAACCATTCGGTCTTAAACAATTCGTGTGCATAGCGAAGTCGTGATTTTCCATCGTGGGGTAACGTTGCCGGGTCTGGTTTATACTGACGCAGGCTTTGTGCGACAATCTCAAGCATGAACACAATAAAATCTGTTGATTCGCCTTTTTTGTCGCACGATCCAAGAACGTCATAATAAGCCTCTTGGTTGTCGCGTACGAGCTCTTCAATCGCAATAAATTGAAACAAGCTGTGTTCTTTCATCAACAAAAGCTGTTGCCAGAGACGCCCTATGCGCCCGTTCCCGTCTGTGAAGGGGTGAATAAATTCAAGTTCGTAATGGCAAATACACGATTTAATCAGAAAGTTCAGGTCTTTATCATGTTCGACGAACTGAAACAGGTCTTCGATCAGTCTCCTCACGCGTGTCGCTGGGGGCGCTACATGGGCAACCTGCCCTCCCTTAAAAATACCAACCCCTGTCGTGCGAAATGCTCCTGAATGATCAATGAGACTCTTCATCATTAATCCATGAGCCTTTAAAAAATCTTTTACAGAAAAGGGATTAAGCACATCTATATGCTTATATGTGTGAAGAGCATTTTGTGCCTCAAGGATATCTTTAGGAGGTCCAATAATCCGCTTTCCCTCAATCAGAGCTGAAATCTGTGCAAGTGAAAGCGTATTCCCCTCAATTGCAAGCGAGGCGTGAACGGTTTTAATCTGTTGCGCCCGCCGTAGTTTGATCGATGGAAAAACAGCCTTGGCACCCTCAAGATGGCCGATTTCCCGCTGTATCGTCATACATATATCAATAATGCCGGGGGTTAATGTGAATGGTGGTATCTTAATCGTCATGTGTTGATAGTATCATATGATACTATCATAGGCAACAATTTGCACGCATAACTGGGTTTCTTTTGGGTACACCCTCATCGATGATTAAGAAAAAACATCACCTAACGCCGCTATTTTTTTCTGGAGATAATCCTGTATTAATCGCGCTTTCGTAGTGTTTCGTGCACGACCATTATATGAATAATAAAGACCTATTTTGTCAGATGTATACCCAGGTAAAACCTGAATCAAGTTATCATGACCAAATAATTTCGGCCGATGAATTCCACAAACACCGATCCCCATTCCCTGGCACATAGCATTATATCGCCCATCATTAGAGCTCAACGAAATATGCGCTTTCCGTTGTTTATCTGTGGTCGGAAGACCAACATTTAAGTGCCAGTTAAGGGTCGTGTTTTTATCATATAGCGTATCATCAACTGCTAGCAACGTATGTTTATGAAGATCAGCAAGTGTTTCAGGTGCTGGATTTTTTTCTAAATACCCAGTAGATGCAAAAATTCCCTGTGTTTGGGTGAAAAGCAAATTTTGAGATAGGTGTTCATTGTCAGGTTGATGATACCCAATAATGGCATCCACCGAAAAAACATCCTTGGGATTTTTGTCCTCACAAATGTTCAGCACTGTGTTAGGAAACACATCTCTGAAATCGGACATTATTTTTGGTAAAAACAGCGATGCCAGTGACGGCATAGTGCAAAGTGTAAACGTACCCTCAACACCACCCACCAGGGCGTGGGCGTCTTTGAGGGCGGCATCACCGATGTGGAGGACTTCTTTACATGACTCGATGTAACGCGCACCCTGTTTCGTGGGGGTCATTTCATGAAACCCACGCTCAAATATTAACAGACCGGTGCGCTCTTCGGCCATTTGAATACGCCGGGACATGGCGGATTGGGTGAGGCCGAGTTTTCCCCCAGCTTTGGTAATGTTTTTGTACAAATAGACGTAATAAACGGCTTTCGCTGTATCGTGGTCAAAGAAGTTACGCATAGTTCAAGTATTTATGTTCATATGGCATATCTATATTACTGTATAATCATAATGCAAACTTTTTCTTATTTATGGGAGGT
>CAYGTJ010000071.1:0-5904 GCA_964352755.1 uncultured Alphaproteobacteria bacterium | reverse complement strand
GTTCCTGGATCTGTAACGTTGCTGGGCGGTGATCCGGGGGTGGGGAAATCCACATTGTTGTTACAGGTCGCAACGAAATTGGTAAAGGCTGGGAATTCAATTGTGTATATCTCAGGGGAAGAAGCCCACGAACAAATACGGTTGCGGGCACGTCGAATGGGTGTTGGGGATGTCGACATGCCGCTTGCCAACTCAACCCGGGCGGTTGAGGTTCTCAATTATCTCGAGACGCACGCGGGGGTTGAACTTGCCATCATTGATTCGATCCAAACCATGCATCATGAAGATTTAGATGCCGCCGCCGGTAGCGTGAGTCAAGTACGGTATTGTGCTCAAGAATTGATTCGTGTAGCGAAAGCCAAAAATATCGCGATCGTACTCGTGGGACATGTGACGAAAGAGGGAACTCTTGCGGGCCCTCGTGTGCTTGAACATATGGTGGACACCGTTTTGCACTTTGAAGGTGACCGTATTCATCAGTTTCGTATTCTACGGGGTGTTAAGAATCGGTTCGGTCCAACAGATGAGATCGGTGTCTTCACAATGGAAGCACAAGGCCTCGAAGAGGTGACGAATCCATCAGCGCTTTTTTTACAAGAGCGTACCCAAGAAGCTGTGGGTTCATCTGTGTTTTCAGGCATCGAGGGCACACGCCCGATGCTGGTTGAGGTGCAAGCCCTGGTGCAGCCAACAACGATGGCAGTACCGCGTCGTTCGGCGGTAGGATATGATTTGAACCGCCTCAATATGATTTTAGCCGTTCTTGAAACCCATGCGGGTTACCGTTTCAGTGATAAAGAAGTTTACCTTAATGTGGTTGGAGGATTGCGAGTGACCGAACCCGCGGCGGATCTTGCGGTTGCTGCATCCCTCGTTTCGGCAATGGTTAAAGTGCCGCTCTCATCGTCATTCATTTTCTTTGGCGAAATTGGTCTTACCGGAGAACTTCGCCGTGTGTCACAGGCAGAAAAGCGTTTGAAAGAAGCAAGTAAGCTTGGGTTTAAACAGGCTGTTGTTCCAGGAAAAACAGTGACAAAGTCACGTGATATAACGTTGAAAGGCCTTACCAACATAAGTGCGTTACGTAATCTACTCGCTCATTCTGATTGACCCAAAATAGCCTCCATGTTACCTAATTTGGTAGCTAAAAAAGTAATTTTATGTCTCCTGTAAAAAACGTGAAAACCATGCTTTCGTCACATCTTTTCGGTGTGTGTCTGTTTTTGTATGCGTTTAATCTGTGGCTTTTATGGCCAGGTGTTATGCAGGCCGATTCAGGGACGGCGCTGAAGCTTGCGCAAACAGGAACGTTCTCTGGTCACGTGCCGGTGGCATATGTCAAACTCTGGTCGATGTTGATGCCCAATACGTTTGAACAGATACCGATGCTTCTTATTCAGGTTGGTCTTCTTTGGTTCGGGATTTATTTTCTTGTGCAATCTTTGGAATCGCCACTTGCGCGGATTGTTGCTGTTCTTCTGCCCTTTTATCCGGTGTTTTTTCATGTGAACACTGTGATTCTGCGAGAGCCACAGTACATATACGCGATTTTCGCGGGGATTACCTTGATGATGCATGCGCGCCTCACGAAACCCCGGTTATCCAGTTGGCACTTAGGCTGTGTGATTAGCTTATTTCTTTACGCGGCGGCTATTAAGTATCAGGTGCGCTTTATTTTCCCGTTGTTGCTGATGGGTGTGCTTTACGAAACCAGGTGGTTTAAAAATATCTGGCAGGTGATTAGTGTTGCCATAATTCTCGGTGTTCCTTACGGCGAAGCCCTCAATCGCTTAGATAACAGTGGAATTAAACCTGGCCAACAAACTCACTCATGGCAATGTGTGAAAATTTATGATTTGGCGGCAATGTCATATTATTCAAATAAAATGTACGTTCCGGAGTTTTTAAAACGCCATCCTGATATAACGCTTGCAGATATTCAGGCCGCCTACATGGATCAGTGGGAAACGCTTATTACCTTTCCAAATGCACCGTTGCGCCGGGCAGCAAATGCACGCGAGCGTCAGATTCTCTTGCACACGTGGAAGCAAGCTGTGGTTTCCGATCCTGTTGCGTATTTGCGCCATCGTCTCTATGGGGTGTATCGCATGTTTACTGGGCTCAATGTGACAGGTGACAAACCGCTTCCTTGGGCTGAAAAACCTCTTGATCAAAAAATAAAGACGGTTGCCCGACGTGTGTTTCCGTATTTTCTGCAGTTTCCATTCTTGCTGCTATATTTATTCTGGGGCTTTCGCCTTAGATATATTGATCCCCGAGCGCAAACCTTGTTTTTTACAGGCGTTGTCGTGTTGGGCTATATTTTGGCCATTATGTTCAATACATTAGCGTTCGTGCCGCGCTATGTTTATATCTGTAATGTACTAACGGTCATGTTGCACCCGATAGCTCTGGATATATATCTTCGCAATTTTCGTGGAAAAGGCTTGACGAATAGGGTGAAATAACTTAAATCTGTGCTACGATTTTTAAATGAGTATAAACTATGTCTCGTGTATGTGTTGTAACTGGGAAAAGAACAGTAACTGGAAATAATGTTAGCCATGCGAAGAATAAGACAAAGCGTCGTTTTCTTCCGAACTTGCAAAAGGCTACTTTTTTGAGTGAAGTTCTTGGGCGTACATTTAGTTTTCGCCTGTCTACACGTGGTATTCGCACGATTGAGCACAAGGGTGGCCTTGATAAGTTTCTCGTGAAGAGCCGCGCTGTAAAACTTGATACGTCTCTTTTAAAGATTCGCCGTCAGGTGCAAAAGGCTCTTGATACGAACTAATTGTATTGAAGGTTTCTTTTAAAAAGTCAGCTTAGCGCTGACTTTTTTTATGTGTGGTTTTCAGTTTGTGTGAGAGCACTTTGTACTAATTCCTGCGAAGAATGCCAAGGTGACTTTTATAGCTATCTAAGGTTTGGCTTGCGACTTCACGGGCTCGAATGGCATTTTGCCGAAGTACTTCATCCAGATGCTCAGGGTTTTTGAGCAAATTTAGCATATTCTCACGAATCGGTTGAAGTGTTGTAATGCACGCATCTGTCAGTTCTTTTTTGACGTACGAGAATTCTTGACCACCCCATGTTTCACACACGTTTGCAAGTGATTGGTTCGTTAAAACAGCGTAAATTTGCGCAAGGTTAAAGGCCTCGGCGCGTGATTCTGCATCCTTTACTGTTGATGGGAAGGGCAGAGGGTCACTCTTGGCCTTGCGAATTTTAAGGGAAATTTGATCATTACTATCGGTCAGCAAAATGCGTGACATCTCGGATGGATCAGACTTGCTCATTTTTTTTGTGCCATCGCGAAGACTCATGATACGGGCACCTTGCGTCACAATGAGAGGTTCAGGTACCGTAAAAATGGGGGCGTCATGATGATGGTTTATAGATTGTGCAATGTCACGGGTTAATTCAAGATGTTGTTTTTGATCATCTCCCACAGGAACAGCATCTGCTCTATAGAGCAGAATATCTGCAGCCATCAATACAGGATAGGCGTATAGACCGAGGTTTGCTTTATCTTTGTTCTTTCCCGCCTTATCTTTAAACTGTGTCATGCGGTTGAGCCAGCCAAGAGGCGTCTGACAACTTAGCAGCCAAAACAATTCTGCGTGCTCGGGAACTTGACTTTGTTGGAATATAGTATGTTTGCTCGGATCAATTCCGCACGCAATGTATGCCGCCAGGAGAAGGCGAATGTCGTGGCGAATCGTGGCCGGATCAATAGGCACGGTGAGGGCATGCAAATCAGCCACAAAAAAGAAACATTCATGGGTGTTATGTGTCGGTGAGAGCCAATTGCGAATGGCACCAAGGTAATTTCCCAGATGAATTTGCCCAGTGGCTTGAATGCCAGAAATAATACGTTTATGTGTCATTTTTTTGCTCGGTTATTCATGAATTGTCGATAAAAATCGACCACATTATATGTGCCTGTTCTATGACATAAAAGCCCGTAAAATCCTATCCCTAGAATAAGATATGCTGAAAGGGCTGCTATTTTATAAATTGTGGATGCTTGATGCCACCCCGTGATTATGCTTTTTAACAGAAATAAAAAAAGTCCAAACCCAATAGCAATAGCGGTAATTCGTATGAAAAAGAGGCGTAACTCTCTCGAAAAATGGAAGTGTTTTTTAAGAGAAAGCAAAATCCCAAGCATCACGGTGTTTGACCACGCAGCAACGGCAGTTGCAAAGGCAATACCCACATGCTGATAGTTTTCAATCAACGCAAGACTTAGCCAAATATCGATGACTATGGAAATGGCGACCGTAATCAAAGGAAGGCGTGTGTTTTCATTGGCGAAAAAAGTCGTTGTAAAAACTTTGACCAGTATATATGCGGGCAAACCAAGCGCCATAACCTGTAATGCGGCTGACGTTGCTGCGGCATCTTGGGCATCAAATTTTCCACGTTGAAATAAAACCGTAACAATCACATCAGAAAGGCAATAAAGCCCAACAGCCGCAGGAATCGTCAGAAACAATACCAATTCTAAGGCTTTGTTTTGAGTATGTAATGCATGTTTATGTGTATCTTTTTTGAACTGTCGCGCAAGTGTTGGCAGCATGGCGGTGCTGATGGCTGTTCCAATAACACTCAAGGGCAACTGATTGAGACGTTCTGCGAACTCAAGATACGACACAAATTTTTTGGGCAAGCCTGATGCAATCCATGCCCCCACGAGGATATTGATTTGGATGACGCCTCCTCCAGCGAGTGCAGGGAGTATTTTTCGGAAGAACTTACGCACAGTGGGAGAATTGCGCGGTATGCGCGGCCAGAAGCTAAGACGCATTTTACGTGCGGGAACCCACACCCATATCCATTGCACAATGCTACAGACCAAAATGCCTATGGCCATTGGGGTGCCATGATTTTGCATAAAGGGATAAAGACTTAAAAACACAGTAATGATCGCTACATTTCCGATCATGGGTGACGACGCAACAGCTGAAAACCGCTGATGCGAGTTTAAAACACCCCCATAAAATGCACAGAGTGAGATAAAGAGAATAAAGGGAAATGTAATTCGCGTAAAAAGAACAGTCAGCGCAAACCGTTCCGGCGTTTCTAAGAACCCAGGCAGAAGAAAGCTCAGCAGAGGCTCCATGTATATTTCTGCCAGGGTTACGAGAATGATGAGACTGATTACAAGAATATTAAAAATATCTTGAGCAAGTTCACGTGCTGCTTTTGCCCCGTGAGCTGAAAGTTCTTTTGAATACATGGGAACAAAAACGGCATTGAATGCGCCCTCAGCAAATATACGTCGTAAAACGGCTGGGAATTTACCAGCCATTGTAAGCGCATCAGTAATTTGTCCGGGACCAATATAATTCGCCATGATTAGTGTGCGGATAAAACCCATGATACGGCTACCAATGGTGTGCAGTGCAACCGTTCCAAATGAGCGAAAAAGGTTCATTTTATTATTCTGATATGTTCAAACTTTATCGTCGGGCTTTTCAGTGCTAAAGTCAATGCAGAAGCAATAATGCAGGTGCTGCGATACGTTTTGTATCGGTAGCATTCATGGAAAAACACACACCAAATGTCACTCGCCTTTTATATTGTACTCATTTTTATTCTTGTTTTTCTCTCCAGTGTTCTTTCTGCTGCAGAAACTGCCTATGTTGCTGCATCCAATCCACGGTTGCTGCGTGCGGCAAAAACAGGGAATAAAAATGCACGCAAGGTGCTTGAATTGCGCAAACGTATGGCACGTTTATTGGGATCGCTGTTGATTGCCAATACTCTCAATAATATTTTGGCATCGGCAATTACCACACATCTTTTTACCCAAGCCTTGGGTGAATCAGGGATGTTGGTTGCGACAGCCATCATGACAACGATTCTGGTTGTTTTTGCAGAGGTCATGCCAAAGAC
>CAYGTJ010000070.1:5822-6070 GCA_964352755.1 uncultured Alphaproteobacteria bacterium | reverse complement strand
AAATGGGTTTGTTTGCAACCTAGAGATTCCCCGGGTGCAGATCAGCATGCGTCCAAACGGGAGGCTTCAACCATTCAGGTGTTGCACAAACCTTAGACCAGTATGCCGTTAGAACAGGGACATTGTAATTCTTGGGAAGGTTTTGTAGACCCGAACGTACGGTTTCATCTTGGTGGCGAAGATTCCCGTTTCGTGGTGAAAAGGCCCCCCCGTTTTTGACAATCATTTTTAAATCTTTCATGAATCCG
>CAYGTJ010000070.1:0-5812 GCA_964352755.1 uncultured Alphaproteobacteria bacterium | reverse complement strand
CTATGTCGCAGGCAGCGTGATGAGGGTCAAGGCTCTCTTCTGTCATCGGTTTACCGCTCAAGCAATCGATTATTGCCCAAGGATAAGGGTAGGTATCACTCGGTGTTCCTGAAGCAAGTATCGTGGGGACAGGCATGGAAAGCCCAGCGCCAAGTCTTGGGAGGTATGTGATTTCTTTTTCGAGTGAGGGCACAGCGCGGGGTGTGCGCGGAAGCCGGATAATCTTATCAGTGTTCAAACGATACATCACATTATCAGTGCCCTCAGGAATGATGAGGGTAAGGGGTTCATCTGCCCATTGAGGGAATTGCACGCTCAAAAGTGAACGCACCAGGTCAATTGTAATTGTTATCTCGTCTGTGTGCATGGGAATTAGGCGGGGATCGTTTTTTGATCCGTGGTGTCACGAAGTTCAGGACTTGTAAGGTCGCGGGATGTTTTGTCTACGGGTGAAAGGCTTGGAATGTCGTTTGAGTCTGAAACAACCTGAAGCTCCTTGAACTTACGAATTGAGGGCATCACGCGTGTTTCAAGACTTCCGACCGCCCGGTTGTAGGAATTTACCGCAGAATCAAGAGTGCTTCCCACCTTTTGAAAATGACCGCTCATGTCACCAATACGTTTGTAAAGTTCCCCTCCCAGTTGTGATATGCGTTTGGCATTTTCGGTGAGGGCTTCTTGGCGCCATGAGTAGGCGACCCCGTGAAGAAGTGCAATGAGTGTGCCGGGTGTGGCGATGATTACCTGTTTTTGAATGCTGTCTTCAATGAGTGCCGGGTCATATTCCAGCGCCGTTGACAAAAACGTGTCCCCGGGTAAAAACAAAATTGTAAAATCAGGCGTAAGTGAATTACCCTCGTGTGACCAATAGGCTTTGCGGCCAAGGGCTGCGACATGATTGCGCAGGTGGCGGGCGTGCTCTTGAAATTTATGTTTTCGCCGGGTGGCGTCTTGTTCTTCGAGCCCTTGTAAGTATGCATTGAGGGGAACTTTTGCATCAATAATGAGTGATTTTTTACCAGGCAAGTGAACCACCATGTCTGGGCGCAATTTTCCATCGTCAGTTTCAATATGAGCTTGTTCATTGAAGTCACAGTGGGCACTCAGACCTGCGAGCTCGACCACACGCTTGAGTTGAATTTCTCCCCAGCGGCCACGAATGTTTGGTGATTTCAAAGCCGTTGAGAGGTTGACCGTTTCCTTGCGCAAATCATTTTGCGTTTCAATGAGGCTTGCTACTTGTTGTTTCAGGCCTTCATACGCCCCCACACGAGATTTTTCAAGTTGCTCAAGTTTGCCGGCCATGGTTGTTAGTGATTGTTTTATGGGGTCAACTAAATGTTGAATGGCCTGTTCTTTTTGCGTGAGTGTTCCTTGAGCCTTTGTTGTGTACTGCTCAAGCGTTGATTTGGCCAGGGTGAGAAAGGCCTCGTTGTTTTGCGCAAGGGCATTTGCAGAGAGTGCATTGAATTTCTCGGCTAACTCTTCGCGGGCTTGTGTCATGAATGAAATCGTATCAGTTAGGCTTTGTTTTTCCAAATCAGCTATGTGTTTCGTGCGATTGAGTTCTTCTTTGGTGGTGCGAAGACGTCCATACAAAAACACGTTTATACTCAGTAAACCAAGCATAGAAATAGAAATAAAGAGATTATCCAAAATTAACGTAAGCATATGATTATGAGTAAATTTTGCGCTAACCCTAACATATTCATGTGTAAGAAGGCGAGACTTTCTCGCAATTAAGTCTCGCTAACATTAATCTGTGTGGTCGTGGGGGTCAGCGCAGGACGCAGATGCGAAACGGAGGGAGTGCAAGTCATGGGTAATGCGCCCAGGGTACTATGTTGGTTATTTCAAGAGGGACAGGATTTTTTGTGTCTTTAGGCTTGCAATCGTGGAGGAGTATTGATAGAAAAAGAATGTGAGTTTCTAGGCGTAATCGGACATGCCTCGCGACCACGTTAGTGAATTAACTCTAAATCAGGAGATACAAATGTCCAAAATGAAGACCCATAGTGGTGCTAAGAAACGCTTTCGCGTAACGGCATCTGGGAAAATTGTTCGGGCTCATGCCTTCAAGCGTCATAATATGCGCAAACGTTCTCAAAGTATGATTCGCAAATCACGCGGAACAACTGTGGTTGCTGATGCAGACCGCGGTCGTTTTCGCCATTTGCTTCCATATGCTGGTATTTAATGAAGGAATTATGATATGACCCGAGTAAAACGGGGCGTTACTACACACGCTCGCCACAAAAAAATCATCGATATGGCCAAGGGATTCCGCGGCCGTTCACGCGTCTGCTTTCGCGTTGCTGTTCAACGCGTTGAAAAGTCTCTCCAATATGCTTACCGCGATCGCCGCACGCGCAAACGTGATATGCGCGCGCTCTGGATTCAACGCATTAATGCGGCTGCACGTTTGCACGGAATGCCCTACAGTAAGTTCATGAATGGTGTTATTCGTGCCGGTATTGAAGTCGACCGCAAGGTTTTGGCTGATATGGCTGTGAAGTCACCAATGGAATTTGCACAGATTGCTGTTAAAGCACAAGACGCACTTAACCAAGTCGCTTAACGACGAATAAACGCACGTTTAGCGTGCATTTTAAAATAGAAAAAGCCGGGCAATATGCTCGGCTTTTTCATTGTGTTCATGGTGCGTAAATAAATGGGCGCAACTGGTATGTAATGTACCTACGAAGTTTTCGTATTATGAATTGAGTGCAAAAGAATCGTTGGTTTATCGCCATTATTCGTTGTTTGTTCAGAGGTAGATTTCTGTGTAGGTTCCGATATCTGTTGAACAACCTTAGGTACGGGTGTTTTGTCATCAGTTTTTAGCGGAGGTGTTGTTTTAGCTAACGAATCTGACGAAGTATCATTGCTAATTCCCTGCTTTGCTACAGTATCTATTTTCTTGTCTGTGGAATGCGCGGCCATTGCTTTTAGCGCTGATTTTGCAGGGGTTTTTGACGATCCTGAATTTAGGGCAAACCAGAGACCGTAGAGCACGGCTACACCAGCAAGAGCTGATCCGATTATAATGCTGAGGTGAGGCAGTGCTGGTGGGGCAACAGAGGGCGTTGCTACATCAGACGTTTCCGCGTGCCAGTGAAGAACCTCATGTTTATACTGGGCAATAATTGGTTCAGCATCGGTGCGAACTATCTTTGCAAAGCTACGAATGAATCCCATTGTAAAAACAGGTTCTGGCAGTTCTTTTGCATTGCTTTCTTCGATTGCGATGAGATAATCTTGGCGGATGTTTAGTTCTTTAGAGATGCGCTCAATCTTCATGCGTGATTTGTTACGTGCGCTGGCCAATTCATCACCAAACGTATACTTACCGCTTTTACGTTTGGGGATTTCGGTTGGCGTTACTTCATCAATGTTTACTTTTTCAGGATTAGGAGATGTTTCCAGCTGATTTTCATCAATTATTGGTGTATCTTTGGGTTCTTTGCTCATGAAAAAATCTAATTTAATTAGATATATTGTATTTGTTTTTTGAAGTCTTTGCAAATATATATCCCTTAAATATATAGTTTTATTATTTATAAATAATAGTTATAATATAATCTGTGTTTATTTATTAAAAACAATGGAGAAATAAATAGAATGAAATCATTCCAGAAAAAAATATCATTTTGTCTGTTATTACTTACGCTCCTTTCTGCGTCTGATGATTCGGCGGGCGCTGCGGTCGCAAGTGCTTCGTCTGATGATGCTCCTGGAATTGGTGCCTCTGTTGATGAAGCAGATTTAGATGAAGATCAACGTGCACGTGTGACGTTACTACAAAAGGGCGCGCCGTTTCTATCTGTGCCTGTGGCTACCTATACATCGTTGATGGAGGCCGTCGAATCTGTTGCGGGAACTCCTCAGGGAACGAATGCCCACGCGGCAGCAGCCGTTGTTTTGGGGCATGCACCGATTATTAATCAATGTGCACAGTTGTTGGTGACCGAACTCAATGAACTAGGTATCGAAACGAAATCGTTTGATGGTTATTCTACGGATCTTGATTCATGCGTTGATGACGAATTTAAAGATGCATACCTGCGCGCAATGACACAGTTTCGAGGTTATTGTGCGGAAGATGGCGTGGAGCCAGAAACAGGACTTGATATGAAAGCAATGTTTAGCACCGTTGTTCGCTTAGGGCTTGAGAAAAACGATGGTTCACTTGAGGTGCTTGCACGTGCGCTTTCTGATAATATTTCAGGAGGAGGTGGGTGCAAAGCTGGACATGCCGCGCGCGTTGCCGTTGAGGTGTGCCGCACACTTGCGGGGGCTGTTGCGGCAGCAACCGAGTAATAAAAAGAACACAGTTTTCTTTTGATCAAAAAAATTGAATATTAATACTTAATAAATTATATAAGTTGTATATTAATAAATTATATACATGTCATATTTACACAAAATAACATCGCTAGTCCTCATCATCGGATGCGTTTTTGCCTCTGATGCAGATAGTCTCGCACTTGCCAGGCGTTTGCAGGATGCGGAAAACCAAGCACATCGGGCGCGCCAGCAGGCTGAGGAAGATGCAAGCTTGGCTGCAGCCCTTGCACTTGTTGGTGATGGTGCTTGCGGGGGAGTATCTGGCGGGGCGGCGGCTTCAGCAAGTTCTGCGGATGCAGAGAGTATAGCGCTTGCAAGACGTTTACAAGATGCGGAAGATCAAGCACATCAGGCACGCCGCCAGGCAGAGGAAGATGCAGGTTTGGCCGCAGCCCTTGCTCTTGTTGGTGATGATGGTGCTCATGGGGCTGCTGCTGCTGGGGCGGCTGGCGTATACGATCGTCTTTTACCGCCGGCTATGGTTGTGCGTCTGACAGAATTAACTAGCCCGCTCCTGCGTGAGGCACAAGATAAAGATGTGCACACGTTGGCTCCAGGAATTAAAACAATGTCCGTAGAGGTTGAAGAAATCGTAACAGCCGCGCGAACCTGGGGTGTGATAACACCAACTGATGCGCTTGCGCGCGTTAAAGTCGCGGCAACGGATGATCAGCGGGCGGAACTCGATGCGGCATGTGCCCAAGTAAGTGGCTATATGTCAGCTGATGTACCTGACGCTGAAACAGGAGAACGGGTTGCACATCTATTGTCTGATGTGGTAGCTCTTGCGAAGCGTATTGACGACGAAGGGCGTGGGCGCTTTGCGTATACTGATGAAGCTGGAAAAACTCATACAACGGCAGCAATGGAACTATTGGTGCTTAAGTTCCTCGAAAATGCGCAAACAGCCGGTGGGTGTCATACGGGGTGGGCTGTTCGTTTGTGGCAATTGCGTGCACAGTTTTTAGTTGTCGGTGCTGGTTAACGCTGACATTTCCCACACGTGATCGAGTCGCTCGGCAAAGTGCATGTTATGTGTTGCCATGAGGAGGGTGATTCCTTTTTCCGAACAAATATCCTGAAAGAGAGAAAAAATAATCTCTGCATTTACGGGGTCTAGATTGCCCGTCGGTTCATCAGCCAAAACAAGCGAGGGCTCAGTGACCAGCGCACGTGCGATGGCCACTCGTTGTTGCTCGCCCCCAGATAATTGCGAGGGGAGATGGTGTTGGCGATCGGTTAACCCAACCTTCGTAAGATACGCGCGTGCCTGTTCATAGGCATGTGTTTGGTTCATCCCCTGGATTAAACAAGGCATAGCCACATTTTCAAGGGTAGAAAATTCATCAAGTAAATGATGAAATTGAAAAATAAATCCAATGTTTTGGCGGCGTAGGGCTGTTCGTTTTGTATCGCTGGATGTAGGGACTTTTACGTCATTGATTGTGATGTTTCCCGTGTCAGG
>CAYGTJ010000069.1:0-6216 GCA_964352755.1 uncultured Alphaproteobacteria bacterium | reverse complement strand
CTTAAGGGCGCGGGCATGTCTTTGTGCTGATTTCCAAAGGTCAGGAGAAATCGCCCCCGTTGAGGCCTCTTCCTTTAAGAAGACTTCGGCTGTCACCTTATCATGGGGAGAGGCTTTTAAGGGAATATCACTTATTGACGCACGTATATCGAACAAAGAGTACGCACAAAGAAGCATGAAAAAAACATATCTCATAACAAACAACAATCCCTCTTTCGCCACACCATGTACCCAAAGTCTTCGCCCTTATATGGAAATTCACGCCCGGCCTGCCATAAAAGCTCTGTAGCACCAAGGGGAAAACACTGGTGAGTTGTCGGTGCTGGGTACAACATCTGTACCCGGTATTGGGATTTTCGGATTAACGGCATGGGATAGCGCCCACAAAGCCCTGCTTCTCCCATATAGCCCCACAAAAGAACCTCACGGTGAAGCTTTGCCATCATCCGTGTAACTAACAAGAGCGATGTTTGCACGCCGCCATTATCTGATGTGACCGTTCCTGTAAAAGGATAGACACTTCCTTGACAGCCCCCACACCAGAACAATGGATCAAGTGGAAGATGAGCCGAAGCGGCCACACAGTCAGCTGCACATGCGGCTTGGGCAATGGGGTTTCCAAACAAAATACCCTCTGGGTTCAAAATGGCTGACTTTTCATCATCATTCCAAAAGGGATCAAGCTCTGTTAAATACGCAATATCAAACGCAAGCTTTTCCAAACACACCAAATCCATCAAGACCTCCATCCAGTAAAGGATTGGATAGACATACCAATGCACGTGATAAAACGACTGCTTTGTCATATCATCGGTGTTTAAGGTGACATCTCCTTGATTGCGAACACCCGTTTGAGAGCCCATCTGAATGCCTCCTAAGTTCACCATACAAAAAGGAGTTCGCGTGACATCAACCATACGAACCGGCTCCCAAAACGAAACCGGTAACCCAGGGGTTGGCTGACCTAAAGGTGGCTTTGGACATAAACATAACGGGCGACGAATAGGTGTTGGATCAGCACCCCCACGTGCCACCTCTTGCCCGGCAATGCGAATCGGAAACACACACTTCCAACAAATATCTGTCAGGGGATTTACCAAACGCCCCACGCACGTCCCTGCCTCAAGAGGAAGAACCATAAGAAAACAACTGATAATTAGAAGTCTCATGAAGAACTCTCCTTCGCATTCACCACAAACGCGTGCACCACAAGATGCTTCTCTTCTTGAAAGATACGTGTGGGCACAGATCGAACCCCAAACTTTGCAACAATAATCCCGCCTTGATCAAAATAGATCGGGCGTTCCAATGATTTTTCAAGAACAAAGGGTTTGCCCTTAACAAGAACAATCGTATCTGTTGATTTCTTGGCAAGGCGTACTTGCGCCTTGTCATCCCCGTCAATCAAAAGAAGGGGGCTTCCCCAACTTACATAATCAAGAGGATTAACTGACGTGCCCTTGCGTGCAAAAACACGCCCCTTATTATCTTTAAGATCAGATGTAAGTGTAAGGGTCGGATCAAAAACTACCTTACGTGGTTCTTTTGTTATGCCAATGGTTGATACCGCACGTGGAGATTCAACACCTCCCTTAACTTTGGCCACAAATCCTTGTTGCAGATCGTTTAGTTTTCCTGATTTTTCAGCTTCTTTCATCCGAGCTCGGATCACCTCCAAAAGAGACCTCTCGTGGATCGGAAACGTATGTCCACGTATGCCAAAATCACGAATACTCGACGTGGGTTTTGGAGCTTTATCTGCACTATGCAAACTTTGCATGATGATCATTAAGAAGGCAAAATATAGTCTCATGAGAGCCCCTTCTCGTTACTTTTCATATGGTTGAGAACAAGGCGTGCATTTTGATCTAAGTCCTCAGGCGATGATAATCCCCAACTTAGGGGATATACGTCTTTGGTCTGTGTATTCACAAGAAACAATGCCGGATAGATGTTTTGTGTATTCAAGGCGTGAGTAAGCCCGTTATCAGAAACAACCTTAAAGGGATAATCGTTTGGGGACACATTTCCTACAGCAAGGACGTCAAACCCATAGTCCTCAGCAAACCTTTTCACAACAGGAATAAACTTTGTGCAATACGGACATCCTTTTGCCACCATGAAGAAGATGCCGTGCGTTTTCGAAAGGGCGGTCAAGGCTTTGGTAAGTTCTTTTTTGTCTTCTGCCTCTTTTACCTGGCGATGAAATTGGTTCATATTATCACGAGGATTTAGGACGTGCCCACCCTCGTGAAGGCTTGCTTGCATCCATTGATCCGCAAACTTACTTGCATGATTAACCATCTGCACATGGGCAATATATGCGGCCTTTACGTTGGAAGGTGTTGGGTTGTCAACGGCTTTTTGCAACGATGCCTCAAAGACCTCTTTAACTGAAGGCGGCGTGGGTGTTTGGGAAGAAGGTTTCTGTGCAACTGACTTTGGTGCGCGCGCCTTAACCTCAAGAGGTTGTTCTTTATACCAATGCCATCCGCTAATACGTTCAGCTGAAAGTGTGCTCATCATCAGCAAACTAAAAAACAAGTTGTGCATGTGCGCCTCCTGGGACGTCACCGCCTTCGTGGTTTAATGTGTGCTCACGTGGGCTCTTCCCTTCAAGTTGCAAACGCCGCTGAGCAACGATTCGGCGAATATCTGAGGACTCCCCAGGAACAGCGGCAGCTGGGGAAGCATGTGCAGCACCTGCCGCGGCTGCAGGGGAATCTGCATCGGTGACAGATTGAGGAGCTAGGCGCCCGTGCCAATCGTGCACAAGGTCTCTTGCCACAGAACCCACATCCGGCACACGTACACGCGCCATTACTTCAGAAAACAACTCTGAAAGATTCAAGCGATCAAAGTCAATTCGTGAAAGCTCATCAAAGCTTAGCGCACGACAACTGGGGTGTTTGGGGTCACCCCAGCCAATACCAAGCTGGGCACGCCCTTGTTCCTGGATAATTCGAGATAACTTACTCCCAAAGCAGCAAAAGGAGGTTTTTTTGCGTGTCCATACACCAAGCTTTTTCTCAGCCACGAACGTCCCCACTTTCACACACTTTCCTTCACGACGGGGAATCTGATGCGCAAGTTCTGCACCAGAGCACGCGCCTCCCCAACCACCACGTTTATTACAGCAGTTTTTGTGTCCCAAGCGATGGCGTACACAGTTCATTTGCTTTCCCTTAAAGACCACATGACCACTGCCGTCCATTTCTTTTGCAGCCTCTTGGAGAACATTCAGTTTCCCAACAACTGCAGCAAAGTCCCCATTGGGTGTCCATCCAACTTTATGACAGCTCCCGTCTAAACAAAATGGATGGTCACCACTTAAACGTACGCGCTTAAACTTTTGGGCGCCTTTTGTACATTCAAATATTTGCGTGAAGGCCACACATCGCCCCTCTACGCGTCTGGCACACGATGAGGAGATTTGACGACACGCCGTTCGTGCCCGACATGCCCCGCACGTGTCGGGAGTGTCCCCCTTACACAGATAGTTATAGCGATACGCCCAGCAATCTTGGTGAAGGTCTTTTCCCCCAATGGTACGTGTTTCGCCGCCTTCAACACATGTTACCGAAACCTCTTCACAATCGCCCTGGTCAACAGCCGCCTCAAAACCATCAATTGATGACCACGTTACCGAATCTCCTGATAACTCTTTCAGTTCAACGTGTTCCCGAGCACGCTCACCAAACTCATTCGTTTTTTCGTGATAACCTTCTTCGACGCGTATCCATTCCCCTGTGGGCGTGATACTACCTGTCGAAATATCAACCAAAACGGGACGCTCATAAAAGTCATAAAGAGGATATATATGTCGAGGTTCTTTGCGAACAGCCGTCTCTGTAAGACAGTTCCACGCACCACCATTACAGTTTCCATCTCCTCTTCGGGGTTGTGCATACCCTATAACTCTACTGTAAAGAACATCAACACTCCATTCACGGGGTTCTGGAGGAACATCAGGAGATGCAACGCCATCGTTACGATCAGTTCGTACATAAAGACGCTTGCGCTCAACACCAGGTACCTGGGTAATATGTTGGGTCGTCTCTATTTCTAAGGGTTCTGAAGGCTCTGTACAGGTAATGGTTTCTTTGTCGCCATCACCTTCTCCATCGTCTTCAATCTCGGTTTCTTCCAAAGCACCTTCGGGATCAGAAAGAATCCGATCAGACTCCCGAATAATAGCATCATCGGGGCGTATCTTTATTTGGAGCTTGCCGGCACGACTTTCCTTAAAAAAGGACGCCCCCGCCCCATCACCCGCCATTGTGCTATGGGCACGATCTTGCAAGCCTTCGCCCCCAAGACCTGCTTCAGGAGGAGTATCCGTTCTAAATCCGGGAACATCAGTTTTGTTTCCTGTAAGCGATGTTGGCTGTCCTGCGGAAAAAGCCTTGCCATCCGCATAGTTCTGGACATCGTGGGCACATAATGCCCCCACACAAACAACAATCGTGACCAGCCCCCACCTCATTTAGGCTGCCGCCAAAGAGAGGGATGAAGTCACTTCGCCTTGATCACGCAAAACAGCTTCGATCGCCTCAGTCAATGTTTTCCCTTGAGATACATAGGCATTTATCCGCGCAAACTCACCTGCATTGGTGGAGAACAACAACCGACTAAAGGGATCAAGTTTTAAGCGCCCTACAACTCCTTTCACGTTCACTCCAAATATAGCCACCTCAGAGTAGTGCGGAGGCTTCGAATGGACAGATTTTAAAAGCTTCATCTGTGCGTCCGAGGACACAAATTGCTTGAGCTGATCATGAGATGAGAGTGCATCAATTACATCTGCCTCTTGATACAAAATACACTTCCAAGCTGAGCAGTTGAAAGCCTCCGTGGCGGCGGGAGACTCTTCCTTAAAATAGTCCGTCAGATGTTGGGTTCCCAAAACAATTGAACCGTTGTACTTACGGGTTGTACGCGTCGCCCCTGATATAAACTCTGCCGAGTCTTTGCCTTTGAGCAACTGCCAGGCTTCATCAATCATAATGATAAAGGGGTGTTTTCTGTCGCCTACAGCCATGGTCTGATTCACCTGAACAACCATCATCTGCACAACAACGGCCATCAATGATGGGTGATTGCGAAGATCATCAGTTTCAATAACAACAATACGACCATTTAAGTTTACATCCGCGTCACCATCGAAAAACTTTCCATAAACACCTTCACGGCAATATGAAAAAAGCATTTGCCCTAAGTCTTTTGCATCTTTTTCATGACGCGCCATCAAATGATCACGAATGTCACTGATCGTGGCTTTATTCTGATGTTGTTTCCAGACTGATCGAATTGATTCTTCTAGGTAGGCCGCCTGCAAATCTGTGGTGCCGTGGCGAGGGGCGGCCATCACTTGAATAATTGGTTTTAGAGTTGCAAGCATCCGTTCACAATCATCCAGTTCTTCAGGTGTTGATCCTGTAGGGATTCCCGAAAATGGATTTAACGAGATGGGACGCTTTACATCAAACTCGATAAACTGCCCGCCAAGTATTTTACACGTCTTCTCAAACGAACGACCATAATCAAGAACGAAGACCCGTCCGCCAACACTTAATGTGTTTAGCATTATCTCTTGCATGAACACAGATTTTCCTGCCCCTGATTGGCCTGCGATACACACATTAAAGTTATGGTCTGTACTTCCTTTTTGATTGGGCAAAAACCCCTTTCCAAAGGGATTCCAATCAAAGAGTTGCCCTCGCCTTCCGACTAAAGGAAGTCCCCCGACACCCTGTCCTTTCCACTCCGCCACAAGTGGCAGCATGTTTTGTGCTTCTTTGGTGATTGTTTTCTTATGAAGCTTATAAATAAAGCCTGACTTTCCATATCCATAGGAGTCTTCCCCACGTAATATGCCTTTGGATTTTGCCCCCATCGTCCATGTCATCGGCATCATTGAAATCAGCGCCGGCAAGTGATGAAAGCGTGTTTGGTTCATTGTAAACCCAAGTTGTGACCACATATTTTTGAACTGGGCTAAAATGCGTGTGCGCTTTTCTTTGGGCGCCCATACGCCGCAACTTAAGCCCGCAATGGCAAACTGGGCGCCGCCTTGAACATCGCTCACCAATTCATCAGACTCTTGGGCACGCTCCTCAAGATCAGGAATCCAGCGCTTTAACCCACTTTTAATGGCGCTTTCCATTGATTCACGGGTGGCAAACGCATGGGTCTTTTGGCCGTCCTGACCTTCCG
>CAYGTJ010000068.1:0-6241 GCA_964352755.1 uncultured Alphaproteobacteria bacterium | reverse complement strand
CTACGTAGACATACGTCGACAGATTTACAGTCTGTTGCCTTTGACCGCTCGGCCATCCCTCCGGATACCCACTAAGTCTTTACACCATAAAATTTTGAATCTCAAGAAGTATTGCCAAAAAAAAGCAATTTGTCGCCAACAGACCAGGGCTGCCACCTATTGTATCTAGAGTGATAAACGCATGAGAAGTGAACTAACCCCCCTTAACACGGCACTGGAGCACCTCAACATCACCATCAATAGATATATGTATATTCTTTCCGATTTGTGCCGGATCCATTTCCTGAACATCCAACGCCTTGTGATAACAAGAGACCACAACCGTAGAATCAGCAGTAAACTTTTCACCTCGATCGTCACGACGCACAACCTCGAGCGTAAGACGCTTCGTGTCTGCCGCAAAAGAATCAAATTTATTCTCCCCTGGACCGCGATGCGTCACACGACTTATATTTGCATACTCAGTACGCGAAGCACCGCGCTTACCACGCGCAACACGCGAACGAACAAGACGAACAGCGTAAAGATTTGGATCTATTTCTCTCACATGATTAACAAGAGATATTTTATACTGAGCCCCCACACCCGCACGCGAAACATTGACCGCTGGCGAAGTACTGGCAGCAGTTCCCTCGGTAATGCCTTCAACTTTATCCAATGCAACCATTACGTCGCTCAACTCTTTTCGAAGCATTTGAATGCGCTGCTGCAAATGCTCTTTTGACCCATCTGGGTTTTCACTTGCACGCAAACGAACACCTGATCCCATATAAACAACAGAAAGTAAAAAGGCACCAACAAAGTAATATTGAAGAAACTTTTTCATAGTCGTACCAAAATGTAACATATATTAACCCTGCCCTAAGAAAGTAAAATAATCGTTTATTAGTGTTACAAAAATTTCACTCGCCAGCAACCAATAAGTCTTATATTGTGTGAAAAAAATGATTCATCATCATGAAACATACTATTTACGGCATTCACGCCATTCAGCACGCGCTGGATAATCCGACGCGCACCCTCCATAAGCTTGTAACCACCAAGGGCGGTGGGCAACACCTGCGCATTCCTGCCCACGTCCCTCATGAGGTTGTTGAGAGCAATGCTATTAACAAAATCACTGGTGCAGATGCCGTGCATCAGGGAACACTTTTATTTTGTGACCCCCTCCCTCAGCCCAATCTTAATAATCTGTTGCAACAACTACATACACACTCCAAACACACACTTTTAATGCTTGATAATTTAACCGACCCCCAAAACATTGGCGCCATTATCCGCACGTGTGCGGCTTTTGGGGTAAAAGGTATCATTTGCCATGCCCACCAAACACCAGATACGGAAACACCGAGCCTTGTGAAAGCCGCATGTGGCGCCATTGAACATATCCCTATTGTGCGTGTTGGTAACCTCGCAAAAACCCAAGAACAACTGAAGTCACATGACTATTGGTGCCTTGGGTTAAGCGAACATGCGCGCACACGCCTTGATCAGGTTCCTGATTATGATAAATGTGTGATCGTCATGGGATCTGAGGGAAAGGGCATCCGCCCCCAGGTAATGAAAGGCTGCGATATCACCGCATTTCTTGCAACGAACCCCGATTTTCCAACACTTAACGTTTCTGCGGCCACAGCCGTAACACTTGCAACACTTAGCCCAGGGAGAAAATAATGTGGGTATATAGTTATGATTCACTAACGTTTTACGCAATCGCGTACTTTATGGGATCCATTCCCTTTGGATACATTTTCACAAAACTTCTGACAGGCAAAGATGTCCGAACCCTTGGGTCTGGGAGTGTTGGCGCAACAAATGCCCTACGCTCGGGAAGTAAAATCGCAGCTCTTGCCACATTAATCGCTGATACTGCAAAGGCATATGCAGCGCTGAGGCTTTTAAAATGGCTCGGTGCATCTGTAGATCAACGGGCAATGGCGATGATGTTTATTGCTGCAGGACATTGCTGGCCGTTATGGCTTGGTTTTAAAGGCGGCAAAGGAATCGGCATTTTTCTGGGTATTCTCCTTTACCGTGACCACGCCCCCTACATTATGACCCTTGCGGGAATCATCCCCGGCATTGCCATCATTGTGGCCACACGCATGTCTTCGCTGGGAACATTAACGGGGATATCACTCAGTTTTATTTATGGTCTCTACGCAAACCAACTAAGTCTTTTCCATACAGGAATCGTCTATCTCATCATTCTTTGGCAACATCGTGAAAACATATATCGCCTACTCACAGGAAAAGAACGTAGAATCTAATGGATCACAACACGCGGAAACTATGGTACACGCTTGCGCGTTGTAAGGGCATGAAGGCAAAAACACTGCACACATTGCGCAATACATCGATTCACCAGACTCTACGTGAACAACCGTGGGCACACGCCCACAAACAGTACATGGAAGAATATGATTATCTGTGTGCGGGCTCAGCAAATTTTATTCTCGCCACTGATGCGTGCTACCCCGAATCTCTGCGTCAACTGAGTGATGCGCCTTCGGTTTTATGGTACCGGGGGGATATCAATCTATTGAAACTGCCACAAATTGGGATGGTGGGCGCACGAAATGCCTCACTCAACACACAAAAATTCGTGGCAAAAATCACCCGAACACTTGGTGAAAAAGGATATTCCATCACTTCAGGGTTTGCCCGGGGCATAGATGCCGCCGCCCATGCCGCCGCCTGTGAAACGGGGACAATTGCCGTTTTAGGGTGTGGCGTTGACATTGTTTATCCTCAACAAAACATGCGTTTGTTTGATCAAATCCTCGAAGGGCAAGGGCTGATCATTAGTGAATTCCCACTGGGAACACCCCCGCGCGCGCAAAATTTCCCTCGTCGCAATCGTATTATTGCCGCCCTTTCTCAAGCAATTGTCATCGCAGAAGCAGGCGCACGCTCAGGTTCGCTGATTACAGCGCGCCTTGGAAATGAACTGGGGAAAGACATCTATGTTATTCCGGGATTTCCCGAGGATCCCCGATTTACCGGCAGCATTGACCTCCTCAAACAAGGGGCAACACCACTAAGTTGTGTTGAGGACATCATTGACAATGCTTTTTTACCATATCCCAAAATCCACCAAAGTAACGACAGCCCTGTGGATGAGCTGTCCCCAGAGCACCGGTCATTTTTGGAACTTTTGAGTTTTACCCCCACCCCCATTGACGATCTGGTGGGAAAATGCCAAACATCTATGAACGTGCTTGGGCAGATGATTTCTGAGCTTGAACTTGCTGGAAAAGTAATGCGCACGCACGATAATGGACTTATCTTGACGCATAAATAGGATTTTTTCTCGCCCATGACCCACGTAGTAGTCGTCGAATCACCGGCAAAAGCCCGTACCATACAAAAGTACCTGGGCAATAATTATGCCGTCATTGCCTCCCTCGGTCATATCCGTGATCTCCCTTCAAAAAATGGATCCGTTAATCCAGAGGCGGATTTTGAGATGGTTTGGGAAAGTGATCCTCGCGCAAAAAAACAGATCACAGCCATTTCAAAGCTGATCAAAGATGCTGACAGTCTGATTCTCGCAACCGATCCGGATCGCGAGGGAGAAGCCATTTCATGGCATGTTGTTGAGGTCATGCGACAAAAAAAGATCCTCAAGGACAAACCGATAACCCGTGTTGTTTTTCACGAAATAACGAAACGTGCCATTACAGAAGCTATCGCCAAGGGTCGTGAGGTAGATCGCAACCTTGTTGATGCCTATCTTGCACGGCGCGCGCTTGATTATCTAGTCGGTTTTTCAATCTCACCTATTTTGTGGCGTAAACTTCCCGGAAGTCGCTCTGCCGGGCGTGTACAGTCCGTGGCGCTGCGCCTAATTACTGAGCGCGAAACAGAAATTGAAGCCTTCACACCCCAAGAATATTGGCATATTGAGGGAAGCTTTCAAACAACTGGCCACAAACCTTTTGTTGCAAAACTTGTGACTTTTAACGGCAAAAAACTGGATAAATTCACGCTCACAAAAGATGCTCAAACCAATGATGTGGTGAAAGAACTCACAAACCTTGCCTATCACATTGCATCAGTTGAGAAAAAACAAACCCAACGCAAACCCGCAGCACCCTATACGACGTCAACACTTCAACAAGAAGCCGCACGTAAACTTGGTTTTGGTGCAAAACGAACCATGCGCGTTGCCCAACAACTCTACGAAGGTATTGCCTTAGGATCAGATACGGTTGGTTTGATCACCTATATGCGTACTGACGGCGTTACTGTTTCCCAAGAGGCAATAGCCGCCGCCCGCGATCACATTTCCGCGGCCTACGGCAAAAATTACCTGCCTGATCAATTGCGCGCATACACGACCAAAGCCAAAAACGCCCAAGAAGCACATGAAGCCATCCGCCCCACTGACGTCACCCGCACACCTGAGCAAATGAAAACACATTTGGATGGTGATCAACTCAAGCTTTACACGATTATTTGGCAACGCATGACAGCGTCACAAATGACGAATGCTCTTTACGATCAACTCATCGTAAACATTAACGATGCTTCAGACAAACATACATTCCGAGCGAATCGCTCAACATGTTTCTTTGATGGTTTCCAACGTGTCTATCTTGAGGGCAAAGACGACACGGATGAACCTGATGAAGAACTCACTGGGAACCTGCCGCCTGTTACCAAAGACGAGCGCGCAGAAGCCAAAGACATTGACGGCCATCAACATTTCACCCAGCCGCCACCTCGCTATTCTGAGGCGAGTCTTGTTAAAAAACTTGAAGAACTGGGCATTGGTCGTCCGTCAACATATGCGTCCATTATCTCAACACTCCTCGACCGTAATTATGTAAATCTTGAGAAAAAACAATTCATTCCCGAATCACGTGGGCGCATTGTAACCGCGTTTCTTGAGCATTTCTTTATTAACTATGTTGCGTATGATTTCACAGCAAACCTCGAAGAAAGCCTTGATGAAATCTCACGCGGAGAAAAACCCTGGCTCAGCGTACTCAATGACTTCTGGAAAGACTTTGCAACCAAAATATCTGATGCAGGAGATCTTCGCACAACAGAAGTCTTAGATCGCCTCAACGAAGACCTTGAAAAATTTCTATTTGGTGCAGAAGGTGATCGCACATGCCCCAGTTGTGGGAAAACAGATGAAGGAAAACTAAGCCTGAAGCTAGGTAAATTTGGCGGTTTTGTTGGCTGTTCACGCTATCCCGAATGTAAATTCACACGTCAATTCACCGACCAAAGTTCGGCAGAAGAAAATGATGAAGACAACGACGGCTTTGACCCTAACCAGCCAAAGGTCTTGGGGAATGATCCTGTTTCTGATCTTCCGATTACGTTACGCAAAGGGCCGTATGGGGTTTATCTCCAATGGGGTGAACCCGAAGGACCGAAAGATAAACCGAAACGCGCCACATTGCCACGTGGGGTGACAGCTGCCAACATCACTCTGGAAAAAGCCATTGAGCTTGGCCAACTTCCGAAAAATATCGGGAAAGAACCTGAATCTGGGGAAGATGTCCTCCTTGGTATCGGGCGTTTTGGCCCCTATGTGAAGGTGGGGAAAGTTTTTGCGTCTATTCCTTCGTCAATGGATATATTTGATGTATCCTTAGATGAAGCTATTGATCTTTATATCAAAAAGAAAAATGCACCGCCGAAGGCCTTTAAACGTAAAGCGAAAAAATGACCGATCACCCATCACTTCCCACCTCTGCTGAGATTCTTGCCTTTATTGAGCAAAACAGAGGGGAAGTGACACAACGTGAACTTACGCGCGGGCTTAAGATCAGTGCTGATAACCGTGGCCATTTTCGCCGATTGATCAGTCAATTATGTGAAGAAGGCCACCTACAAACATTTCGCAATAAAGTCTCACGTCTACCACTTCCAAAAATATTAGTCGTTTCTGTGAGTGAGATTGATGAAAAAGGAAACGTTCTCGCCCGCCCTGACGCACGGCATTTGACGGGACGCATTCATGTTCTTGGGGATGAAAATTCCTATCACCGCATTGGTGATCGGTTAAAAGTGCGCATCAGTGAAAAACTTGCCGATCACACGTACACCGCAAAAATTATAGAATCTATGAACGCCCAAACAACACGCATTACGGGTGTGTTTAACGCAAGCAAGCAAGGACATTTCATTGAGCCAACCGAACGCGGATGGCCACCTCGCATTCCCGTTGAACGAAACAACCACCAACCTAAATCCCAACACCTCCACAAACCCGACTAAT
>CAYGTJ010000067.1:1921-6301 GCA_964352755.1 uncultured Alphaproteobacteria bacterium | reverse complement strand
CTCACGATCCTTGTTGCATAGTGCCCCACCTGAGTTTCCAACGTTTACTGCGGCATCCGTTTGTATGAAACCGTCAACAAAATCAGCGTGGGGAATGCTGCGACCATTGTGTGAAACAACACCAACAGTCACTGTATTGCCAAGGCCAAATGGGTTTCCTATAGCAATTGCCCATTCACCAACTTTCGCCTTGTCAGAATCCGCCCAACGTAAGGGAACCATTGGGGTTGATGTTTTAATTTTAATCAACGCCAAATCAGTACGGGGGTCACGCCCAACGATTGTTGCCTTAATTTCTTTTGGCTTGTCCTTATTCTCTGTCAAAAGAACCTTGACCTCTTTTGCTGACTCAACCAAATGATCGTTTGTTACGATATAGGCTTCTTTTTTCGCCGCATCATACTCAATTACAAACCCTGAACCAAGAGCCCCACGCGCTCCCGCAGAAGACCGCTTGCCACCACCGCGATGGCGAATAAACTCTTCAGCAAACCCAGGAGGCAGACGCTTTGCAAACTCTTCCAATAATTGGGGAGGGACACCATCTAGTGACCGATTTTTCTGAGGCTTAAGCGTGACCGCCAAACTCACCACCGACGGCAGGATTGGTTTAACGATAGCCGCAAAACCATCTGTTGGAATTGCTGCGTGAACAGACATAAACGACACACCAACGATAAACCCAATGGCTCGTAGGCTCGATAAAAACCCTTTAGATATGTAATTCATTATTACCTCTCGTTTGCGTTAAACTGTTTAAAGAACGGATGTGACGGTGAGATAATCATCGTCGTTGTGTCACCGGTAAGTGCCTTATCATAGGCCAGCATTGAACGATAAAAATCGAAAAACTTAGGATCCTTGTTGAATGCTTTGGCATAAATTGCTGTTGCTTTCGCTTGGCCTTGTCCCTTTAATATTTCCGCCTCTTTCCGCGCGCCGGCTAAAATGACAATTCGCTCACGATCTGCCGTGGCACGAATGATCTGTGCTTTTTCTGCCCCTTCGGCGCGAATACGTTTGGCAATTCTAATACGATCACTTTCCATACGGCGGTAAACAGCCTCACTGTTTTCCTTTGGGAGTTCTGCCTTCACAATGCGCACATCATGCACATTCACACCGAATTTCTTCAATGACGTGCGAACAGCCTCATGAATCTGATCCATCACCGCCGTGCGCTCAGTAGAAAGGAGTGACCCCAGTGGGTAACGCCCCAAGACAGTCCGCATACTTGACTCAACAACCGCAGAAAGACGGTGCTCGACAGCTTGTGGATCACCAAGCCCAATACTCTTGTAAAATAAATAAACATCATCAATGAGATAGCGCGCAAACAAATCAACGACGATACGTTTTTGGTCGCCTGCCGTCACCTCAAGCGTCGGCATTGCATAATTCTGCAAGCGCTTATCATAATAATTTACCTCTTGAATAAAAGGAATTTTGAACTTCAAACCAGGATCATCATGAACTTGTTTGAGCTCTCCGAATTGGAACACAATGGCTTTGCGGGTCTCATGCACAAAAAACATAGACTGTGACAACGTCATCAATACAGCAAACAGTCCAATAGCAATGCGAACGATACGTGGATTTTGCATTATTGTTTTCCTTCTGACTGTTTTTGGGGATTCAAACTGGGAAGAGGAACATAGGGTAAAACTTTACTTGAGCGATCATCAACAATGACCTTATTAATTCGACTCATTATCTCGCCCATGCGATGAAGATAAATTCTGCGTTTTGTAACCTGAGGCGCTTGCTTGTATTCTTTATAAAGTGTCGAAAAATGCTCAGCCTCACCCTCTGCCCCTGCAATCAAACGATCATGTTCCGCTTGCGATGCTTGTACAATGCGTGCAGCATCTCCCCGCGCTTTGGGCAGAACAGAGTCACGATACCCTGTGGCCTCGTTAATAATACGCTCTTGATCAGCGCGGGCACTTTGCACATCGCGAAAGGCATCAATAACAGGCCCTGGAGCATCAACCTTTTGAAGGTCAACCTTTGAAATCTCGATGCCAATTTGGTATTCATCCACAATGCCTTGAAGTAACTTTTGCACCTGGAGCACAATCTCACTTTTCCCCTTAGTGAGCGCAAGCTCCATCGACGTTTGGGCAATCACCTCACGCACGGCACTTTCGGCGGCAATGCGAACGGTTAACTCTGGATCAGCGGCACGAAAGAGATACTTTTTCAAATCAGTGATGTACCAAAATATCGTCATATTTACATCAAGGATATTCTCATCTCCCGTCAGCATAAAAACGTGTGATTCATGATTGGAACCAAAAAGATTAGAAATACCAATATTAATACGCTTAATTTCAGTGATTTTCTTAATCGTGATTGTCTCAATAGGCGCAGGAATGTGCCAACCCAAGCCTGTTTCAGAAACAGTTTTCTGCCAACGACCAAAACGCAAAAGAGCGCCCTGCTCCCCTTCCTGAATGCGATACACGCCACTAAAAAGCCAGACACCTATCACGGCAAGTGTAACAAAGACAACGGTGCGAAAATCAAAGTTTAGCTCAGGCATATTGCCGCCGAAACCGCCGCCAAATCCACCACCAGACCCGCCGGATTTTTTGCGCTTCTTGGGCATCTTATGAATTTTTGATTCGGGCGTATTTCCAGCTGAGTCTTTCGAACCATCTGCTGAATTATCCTCAGAACCACCCCACGGATCATAGGGAAAAATCTTTGTAATCGCCATTTTGAATTTCATTAAAACTAATTATGTTATAAGGGTAATTAAAACAAATAGCAATCGGCCACACACGCTTTATGACGAATACAGAACATCTCTACAACACCCTTGCGGAGGTTCTCGCAACGATTAAAATTCCAAATACCCAAGAAACAATACTAAGTCTTCGCTTGGTTGATGGAATAACGGTGCGCAACTCTCGAATTGCCATTAGTTGGGCGGTCACGGACTCGATGGACAATCACTTTGTTTCGGCTAGTTCAGCAATAATTAAAGAGGCACTCACACGCAAATACCCAGACCATACAATTTCGGTAGCGGGACACAAAGATTCAACCCAAGCCCCCCTCACGCATGAGGATAATAAAAACACAAAACATGATAAAAAAACCGATACCCCCCAGGGAAAAAACGCCCTTCACACTCCAACGGTTATAGCCATTGGTGCTGGCAAAGGTGGTGTTGGCAAATCTACCACTACATTTTTAACAGCATTGGCACTTCAATCTCTTAACTCTGGCTTGCTGATTGGTATTCTTGATGCCGATATTTACGGGCCTTCATTTCCTACATTATTAAACGAAAAAAATGATCAAAAAAATAGTGGGGCACTTTGTGAATATAAAGGCCTCACCATTGCATCATTTGGATTTCTCGCATCATCTGAAGATGCCGCCATTTGGCGTGGCCCCATGGTTCATAAAGCATTGAAACACCTAACCCTAGAACTCGAGTGGCCACGACTTGATTACCTGCTTATTGATCTGCCGCCGGGTACGGGAGACATACCGATTAGCTTAAATAAACTATTGCCGCTTGATGGGGCGGTACTTGTCACAACACCGCACGTTCTTGCGCAAACCGACACGCGGCGTGCAGAAAAAATGTTTACGACAATGAACGTTCCGGTGGTCTGTACTGTGAATAACATGTCACACTATAAATGTGATTGTTGCGGGAACGAAGATCCCTTATTTGCGCCTCTACTTGCTCCCATTACAGAAATGACCACTCCCCAATCACCGATTCACAATGTCCCCTTTCGTCGGAACTTGCAGCCTCGTGATTTTCTTGCCGTTGCAACCTCAATATACACGACCAAATACACAACCAAGACCTCAAGAAAGCTCTCTTAACCCCGTGCAATTACAGGAGTTTTTCTAACAGTTTTGTCACTCATCCAAAATCCAGATACAAACTCAAGCAATACCCCCGACAGGATTAGGAAATAGCACCGATAGGTGGTTCATTGTGCCCCACTGTTTTTTTCGCTGTTCGACGACGCTGTGTTGGTTGGCGCTTCGCCGCCTTACATGCCGACTCATGACCAATCTTACACGCCGTTTTAAAATACTGCTGAGAGCGTGCCAAATCCTTTTTCGGGAAATTGTGTTTTTTATACAAGACCCCCAGAAGATAATTTGCCTCGGCTGATTTCTTTTGTGCGGCCGCCTGTAAATACGTTTCCGCAACCGCATAATCACGTGACGTGCAAACCCCAAACAATGACATGCCCCCAAGAATTTCTTGGGCACGTAAATCATCTGATTCAGCACGCACACGCATATATGAGTGCAGCGAATCAAGTGTTATTTTACGACTTGTTTGTCGCGGCTCCTTCTGCGATTCGTGTGAAGTAAGTTTCTTCTTTGCTGGTGCTGATA
>CAYGTJ010000067.1:0-1911 GCA_964352755.1 uncultured Alphaproteobacteria bacterium | reverse complement strand
TAGTCGCATTTTTTCTCCAAAAATTTTTTCTTATACTAAAAACACCCGCCACAAACACAACAGTTAACATTTAGCCAGATTGTCAACGGCATTAGCACTTGGATCCATAACGCAACTCAGGCATGATAGATAATGAGGGAGAAGACACATGATGATAAATACCATGGGCGGCCAAATTAAATGTATGTTTGGTGCCAAGCCTGATTCGTATAAAGTCATTCCATTGAACATGGTGCTTGCGGATAACAAGCCTGCTGCAAACGCTATGGACAACAAACCAATGATGAATATTCCTCCTTTTGGGCAATGCATTAGTATTGCAAACCCAATGGTTGCCGCGGCTACCATTGCGGCATTAGGCATCTTACAGCCTCAGCCCTGCATTCCTTTAACAATTGCCCCATGGATGCCAGGGGCGACAACAGTCATGATCAAGGGAATGCCCGTTGCCAACATGACGGGTAAAGCTATGTGCATGTGGGCAGGTTCCGTAAATGTACTGTTTGCAGGGCAAGTAAAAGTGATGGCAAAATAACTTTACTCTTTTTCTGAAAGGGCTATCTTCCTCAGATGGATATATTAACGACACCCCACCAGTTGCCACGATGAAAAAAATCATTCGTATATTACTTTTCCCTGCTGAGGTTGTTGGAGTTCTTATATTTGTCGGTGTATTTCGTGCACTGCCTCTTAGCATCGCCCAACGCATCGGGCGCAAACTGGGACGATTCATTGGACGCGTGCATCCAGCCAACAACATCATTCATAAAAACCTTGCACTTAGTAAAACAAACGTGGATCAACCTCGTACGTTTGCAGCTGATGTTTGGGCAAACTTCACCATGTTGGCAACAGAGTACACGCATTCCCATGCCTATAAGCAATATCTCGATACCCACCTCACGGTTAAGGGGCATGAACATCTTGAGGAATTTATGCGTAGTGAAAAATCTGGACTTATTGTCTCCGCACACATTGGAAACTGGGCACTTGGAACTGCGTATATCTATGAACACACCCAACGACAACTTGCAATGATTCATCGCCCTGCGAACAATACGTTTGTTAACCGTATGATCCATTACATCCAGGCACCGTTTTCTGACATAATCGTTGAGAAAAACGCGTATGCTGGACAGCGCCTCTTGCGACTCCTCAAACGAAACTGTGATGTTGTGATGCTGATTGACCAGAAAAACAACACAGGAATTTTCATACCTTTTCTAGGAAAAGAGGCAAAAACAACCACGGGGCCTGCACTTCTAACACGCCGAGAAAACCGCCCTCTCTTGCCTTTCATCTGCACACGCAACCTGAACGGCACATTTACGCTCACCTTTGAGCCTGTCATATGGC
Organism: uncultured Alphaproteobacteria bacterium; assembly: GCA_964352755.1. GTDB lineage: Bacteria > Pseudomonadota > Alphaproteobacteria > JAUHZC01 > JAUHZC01. The sequence goes on along the minus strand of CAYGTJ010000067.1, from coordinate 555 downwards.
CAGATCATTTCAAGAAATCGAAAGACCCTGTTCGTGCCCTCACGACAAAGTTAAACGAAACGTGCGACACATGGGTTCGAACCGTTGGATCTCAGTGGTTCTGGCTACATAAGCGCTACGCCCGCGATGCTTACAAAACTAAATAATGATCTCATGATCACGCGCATATGAGCGGACACTATGTTCAAGTCGCTGATCGTCAGAAGCAATTAAACGCTCCAAAAACCCAACAAACGGTTTTAACTCAACAGAGCGAATCATTAATTTAACCGCAGGAAGAGCCGTGCGCGAAACACTCAACTTTCGTACACCCAACCCCATTAAAATAAGAGCACCCAGGGGTGAACCTGCCATTTCCCCGCATACGCTAAGGGGAATATCCGCATCATTCGCACACGTAACGTGATGTTTTAGAAAGCTTAAAAACGTGGGTTCAAAAATACTGTAACGTTTTTGAATGTTTGGATTAGAACGATCAAATGCATAAAAGAATTGGAACAGATCGTTACTGCCAATTGCCAACGCATCAACTTTCTTTACCACATCGTTTAATTG
>CAYGTJ010000066.1:0-6396 GCA_964352755.1 uncultured Alphaproteobacteria bacterium | reverse complement strand
TTACAAGATAAGCCTTGCTCGAATGTTTATTAAAGAAGGATTTGATGCTGTTATTGGGTATCCTCCATTTATTCGTGATGAGTTAAAATATAAAAATTATCGCAATAGTATATTTTTGGAAAAAGGAGTAAACCCAACACCTGAGTACTATCAATTACTTGCTGATAAAGGTATTCTTTGTTTTGATCATAGTGATGAAGGCGCTGCATCAAAAGTTTACAGTGTCGACTATGCACCAGCGGTGGCCGCAATGAAGCATATGCAAATTCTCTTTCTTTGGGGGGCGGCTCAAAAAAACGAGATCATGGCTATTAATCCGGATCTCGACTTATCAAAGCGCTATAAAATAAGCGGATACGCAGGGTTTGATGTTACCACGCCATCATATAAACGATATCATCGCAGCCTTTCTAAAGGTATGAGCAATGAATCATATGTCCTTATTAACACAAATTTTGGGTGTTTTAACGGACATGGCGCTGATGAAGAGTTGAAAGCTTGCTCTGCTATTAGCCCCGAATCAATAGCATCGATAAAAAAGTCGTATAAAGTAGAAGAGGAAGATTTTCCATACTTTATTAAGAAAATTCGAATTTTGTTAGAGAGCTTTCCCGATCAGAAGTTTTTATTGAGACCTCACCCAACTGAAAAGCAAGAGACATACAAGAGAATTTTTAAGGGCTATAGAAACTTAACTATTTCAAAAACAGGCACTGTGAATCAGGCTCTTTCAAGAGCACTTGTTGTTATTCATAAAAACTGCACCACAGCCTTACAAAGCTATCTTATGGGGATTCCTGTTATTTCACTTTCTGTACCCAGTACAAAGAAAATGAGCTCGCATTCATGGAGTTATTCTTTCGGTGTGGCCATTTGTAGTGAAGAAGATTTAATAAAAAAAATGACTGTTCTTCTTAAAACGAAAGTCTGGGAGATTGATGTTCAAAAGCGAATAGACAAAAGAGCCAACTTGGTGATTGATAAACACTTTGCTCAATTAGGATCTGCGGGTCAATCTATAGTGACAGATATTATCAGAGTTTATAAGAGTAAAACGAGTATTTTCCAGCCCTATATTCTCAATGATTCGCGTACAGTTTGGCAAAAAACAAAGTGCTTCATTCGTAAGTTTCTACCCCTCACATATAAAACTTCACAAACTGAGGCTGAGATAATCGAAACAGTTACAAGATTAGATGTAAAGCAACGCCTTGTTGGGCTTGAGGAGGTGAATCCACTTCGCTGTAAATATAAAATAAAAAAACTTTATCCTAATTCTTTTTTGATACGAGCTGAATGAATTGGCAATGAAAATAGCAATACTTGGTTGGTACGGACATAATAACGCCGGTGATGAGCGCATAAAGCACGCACTGGATACTTTTATTAAAAAACTAGTGTCTAGTTGTGAACTATATTTTTATGATTTACATGAGTGCGCATCTCAAAAAAAGGAAAGCCATTTTAATGAGTATGACCTTGTTATTATAGGTGGTGGTGGTTTGATTTTATCACCTGCAAATTATCACAATTTTCTTTTAGGTCTAGCAACAAAAGTTATAACGCTTGGGATCAGTGTTGAGGGTTCTCTTATAGGGAATCGATTAAAATTTGCAAAAGCACTTCTCAAAAAATCAATAAAAGTGTGCGTTCGAGATCAAAGGAGCTTTGAGCTTCTAAAACCTCTGGATCAAAGAGGAATTCTCATTAAAAGTGCAGATGTCACATTCTTAGATCCCTTTTCTATTCGGAAACCTAGTAAAACTAGTTTAATTGGTATAAACCTTTTACCGAAACCTATAAATTATTCATATAGTTCGTTTTTAAACTTTTACATCCCTCGCTTTTACAAACTTCTCACAAGAATAGGTATTCAGAAACACGTCAAGATTTATGACTTTCAAGGTTTGGTGGATACCTTGAGTGCAAACCATCAAATATTACCAATTCCACTTTATTGTGAAAACACCCCACTTGGCACACCGCTAGCAAATCAATCCGATTCAGAATACTTACAAACACTACTCACGAGTGTGCCGAGGAAATTTGATCACATGAGCATAAATAAATGTAGAGCTATTATCAGTATGCGCCTGCACGCCTCTATTTTCGCTATTCAAAAAGGAGTACCATTTGTGTCACTTGCATATCTTCCTAAAAATCAAGCACTTATGAAAGAAGCACACCTAGATGAGTTCGTAACAAGTGACTTTACAACGAAACATCTGTGTGAGCTATTTGACAAGCTTCTTAACAGTGAGGCCAGTGTGAAGGAACGCTTACTAGATTATCGTGAAAGAGCTTGTCGCGATATTCAGAGAACAGTCACACATATCTTTGATAGTTTGTAAGGACGATATAAATGCACTTTCGTAAATCACAATCATACATACTCGATGCCTACACTAGAGCTATGAGATGGATTCACGCAAATACAATCGATGGAGGGATAACTCATAGCTCAATTGTTCAAAAGCCATATCCAGAAGTAACTGGTTACTACATTCCAACACTTATGCGTTGGGGGGAGCGCGATCTTGCCCGCACATATGGTGATTGGTTATGTTCTATTCAAACAAAAGAAGGCGCATGGCAAGACACAAGTCTATCGACCATATATACTTTTGATACGGGGCAAATCCTCAAGGGTATGTATGCACTTGCTGACTGCGATAAGAAGTACGAACAATCACTTATTCGTGGTTGCGATTGGCTTCTCAGCCAAATTGAACCTTCGGGCCGAATTCAAACCCCAACGACAGCTGCATTTGCCAACGAAGGTAGTGAGTATATTCATCTGTATGCAATAGAAGCACTTAAGCTGACAGGCATTAAGTACAAGCGTGTTGAGTACACGAAAGCCTCTAGTCGTGCGCTTTCATATTACCTTAAGCATCAAGATCTTCTCGACTTTAAGATTCTTAGCCATTTTCATGCATATATTATAGAGGCACTCATTGATTTAGGAGCCGTCGGTAAAGCGCAAGATGGACTCAAAATTATTGAAAAATATCAAGGAAAGAATGGTGCGATTCCGGGCTATCCTAATGTTAGTTGGGTGTGCTTAACGGCGCTCATGCAGTATGCCGTTTGTTATTATAAACTAGGGGATCTTGAAAAAGGTAATAAGCTTCTTGATTACGCAATATCAAAACAAAATGCATCAGGAGGATTCCACGGTGGATCAGGGTGGTTCGTCACATATTTTAAGAAACAAGAAATAAGCTGGCCTGTAAAATATCTTCTTGATGCGATTCATTATAAGTTGGCTCTTGAATTTGCAAATACTGAACGAGCAGAAAGTTTTCATTCAAAAATCAATCAAGATGATGGGAGGTTTTTAGCCTTACAGCAAGCTGTTACTAAGAAACTTTCGGAACAAAGTTCATGTAGCATACTTGACGTCGGAACTGGAAAGGGGAGATTTATTGCTCCACTATTAGATACAGAAACAAATATTGATGTCGTGGCAATGGATATTTCTGACAAACTTTTCCAATATTTGCCGGTTAATTGTAGAAAAATCGTAGGAAATATTTGTCAAATTCCCTTACAAGAAGAGACCTTTGATGTTGTGTTCTGCTGTGAAGTTCTTGAACACGCAGTTAACATAAGGTCTGCCATTAAAGAGCTTGCAAGAGTTTTGAATAAGAGGGGAAAGCTTATTATTATTGATAAAGATAAATCTAGACAAGGAAAAACAAGACTTGAAACATGGGAACAATGGTTTGATCCGGACGCTTTAGTGGCAGAATTGAATAGCGCAGGTCTTAAAGCAACAACTGATGTTTTATCAACAACCGATGGTCCACCAATTAGAATCTGGACTGGATGCAAATGAAGCTAATCTCAGTTGTTCTCCCTGTATATAATGGTGCTGATTACCTTCGAGAGTCAATTGACTCTGTTCGTATGCAAACATATCAGAATTTTGAGCTTATCGTTGTTGATGACTGCTCAACTGACAATACTCCTGAGATTGTACAAGAATATTTGCAAAAAGACACTCGGATACAATACTACAGAAACTCTGACAACCTGAAACTCCCAGCCACCCTAAATGTTGGTTTTAACAAGGCAAAAGGGGATTTTTGGACATGGACGTCCTGCGATAATATATATAAACCTGAAGCATTGGAAGCTATGCAATGTGTGCTACACGATGATCCTGCGACAGATCTTGTATATGCCTCTATGGACATAACCGATCCCACAGGAAAGCTCAAACATACTATTGAGGCGAAGTCATCTTCAGAGCTTATTTATGAAAATGTTGTTGGAGCTTGTTTTCTTTATCGGGCATCACTTGCAAAAAAAGCAGGGGAATATGACGAGTCTTTGTTTCTCTGTGAAGATTATGAGTTTTGGCTACGCTGTGCATTAATAGGAAAGTTCACGCGAATAAAAGAATCCTTATACCTGTATCGCCAACATGAAAAAAGCCTTTCATCAGAGCGAACGGCTGAAATTATTAAGAAAGGAATCATGATTCAACGCCGTTATTGCACAAAATTTATTAAAACAAATTATGAATATGCAAAGCTCTACAATTCTATACGTGAACGAGATATGTTGAACCCCTGGAGACACCTATATTTCATGCATATTCTCTTTTATAGTCCTGTGTTTTTCATGCAACAAGCATTCAAAATAATCTCAAGCAAAATGGAGAGAGCGGTATGAGTATTAAGATCTTAACTGTTTTTGGAACGCGCCCAGAAGTAATAAAACTCGCACCTTTTATTAAGGCTGTTGAGAGTGACCCAAAATTTACGAGCGTTGTTTGTGCGACAAGTCAACATGAAAAACTCCAAAATGATTTTGTTAAAATATTTGGAATAAAGATAAATCATGATTTAAATGTAATGAGACCATCTCAAGATTTATTTCACATCACTGATAAAGTCCTTATGGGGATAAAGAACGTCCTCGAATAAGAAAAGCCTGACTTTGTTGTGGTGCAGGGCGACACAACGACAACTTTCACTGCTGCGCTTGCTGCATTCTACAAGCAAATTCCTGTAGTTCACCTTGAGGCTGGATTAAGAACGGGAAATATTCTTGCTCCGTACCCTGAAGAAGCCAACCGCTCTTTAGTTTCGCGCATTGCTACTTTCCATATCACACCAACGATGCTCGCCACTAAAAATCTTGAGCGAGAAGGTATTGTCACGAACGTGCATCAATTAGGAAATACAATTGTTGATGCAGTCGATTGGATTCTTAAACATTCTACCCTTAGTAATCAGGTGCTCAAAAAAATCTTGGAAGATACAAAGAAAATTGTACTCGTGACAGCCCATCGCCGTGAAAACTTTGGAGAACCACTCGCAAGAATTTGCACTGCCGTAAAAGAGCTTGCCTTAGAAAACCCTGAGATTACATTTGTTTGGCCCGTGCATCCTAACCCTAACATTAGTACTCATGTAAAAAAGTCCCTTGGAGGTATCCATAATATCCATCTGTCGGATTCCTTGATATATAATGATCTTATTGCACTAATTAATGCGAGCAGCTTTATTCTTTCTGATTCTGGGGGAATTCAAGAGGAGTGCTGCATTTTGAGGAAAAAAATCCTTATCTTACGTGAAGAGACAGAGAGAATTGAGGTTATTGAAGCTGGCTGGGGGAGTCTTGTCGGGTCGAACCTCAAAAAAATTAAATCAGGCTTCAGCGACGCTCTGGCGAATAAAGAAAAAAATGACGAAATAGCTGACACCTATGGAAAACCAGGTGTGTGCAACCGGATCTTGAATGTTTTATTCGAAAGTACACGTCCATGCTAAGTCAATTGGACAAACTTACACTTTCTCAAGCGCTTACAGGAGGTTTGTTTGAAGATTCACATGATGTATTAACGGCGCAAGCTTTATCTCAATATTACAAAGAATATTATGGTGATTCCTACGAAGATTTGAGCTTTGTTTTTCTGCAGAATGGCAAACCATTATATTGTGTTTTTGCCTGTATTCTTAACGAGACTCTCACTTGGGTTCCAACAAATGGCGTGTCTGTTTTTGCTTTGGATATCCCAATAACTTCAAAGCACAGCCCCTTGGTAGTTGAGTGCATCAGAGAACTTGCAATTTCAAAAAACTGTCGCACAATAAACATAACGACTCCCACAGATACTGCGCTTGACTGCTTTTCCGAAAAACTACTCACTGCTGGCTTTCACGCATCAGTCTTTCCCGAGATGATAATTTCATTAAATAATTTTAATGAAGGCGTGTATCGAACAAACCTTCGTAAAAGCTACAAATCCCTTGTAAACAATGGCTTAAAAAATTTTGATATCAGTGTTTTTGATGCCAACACAATTGATCCTGACAGCTTCAAATCCTTTCAAAACTTTCATGCATCAATTTCTGGGCGCATCACCCGCACAGAGGAGAG
>CAYGTJ010000065.1:0-6448 GCA_964352755.1 uncultured Alphaproteobacteria bacterium | reverse complement strand
TTCGCTTGTTTTTACACTTACCATGGGTGCTATAAGGCTAAAAGCATGTGATGACCACGACGCACACGGCATAGCCTCGGCTAGAGCAACACCCTCGTCCCGTCTATCTCCTGCTGATGAGCGTATCTCACAGGCAAGACGCACATTATCCCATGCATCAAAAATCGTGGCGTGGGAAGCGGGCATAGCTGATGAACAAAAACCCCAAAAACTATCTGACGGCTTTATTTTAATACCGAAATTGCAACCCTTAAAACATTGACCGCCTCACTTCGTGAAACACTTACCCCATTCACGAGTCCTGATGTGCTTTTAATTTCGGAAGAAAACCTTCGGCAAATTCAAACAGCCACAGACAATGTTGAAACACAAGTAGAAAAGTTTGCTTTTTTATACAAATTAACGGTTGCAGGTGAAGTTTGGCGACATGTTACTTGTAACACCTGTGATACCCATATATTTCCAGCACAGTGCACCCCATGCACAGGTGAAAAAACATATTATTGTGCGGCATTCCACCCGAAATCTCCATGTCTTGAACTTCTGGCCTTTGGTCTTGGATGTTGGGTGCGAAATTGTTTCTTTAAAACCTAGCCTAACCATTGCTAACGTTTGCTCTTCAGCCGTTGATGATGGCAACAGTTAGTGCTAGATTGATTTCTCAAGATACATAAACGATTGTTAACTGAGGTAAAAATGTCTGAATCCCTTATTGTAAACGCCACCGATGATACCCTTGCCAGCACAATTGCTGCGGCCACAACGCCTGTATTGCTTGATTTCTGGGCGCCGTGGTGTGGTCCTTGTAAAATGCTCGGCCCTATCCTTGATGAACTTGCCACAGACATGAAAGACACCCTAAAGATCATCAAAGTAAACGTTGAGGAAAACCCCGAGGCCGGAACAACCTATCAGATCTCCACCATCCCTACGCTTGTGTTGATCAAAGATGGGAAAACGCTTGATACGAAAAATGGCTTACTTCCCAAACAAAGTCTTGCGGCCTGGGTTTCTGAAAAAACAAGCTAACCGCGATGCATCCCCTCGCACGCATCCGCGCACAACTCACCCATGATGGAACGTCGGCATATATTATTTACCGCACCGATCACCATTTGAATGAACAAATCCCCCCTGCGGGTGAATGCATCAAATGGCTAACAGGTTTTAGCGGCAGTGCTGGATTGCTGATCATCACCCCCCATCATGCCGGGCTTTTTGTCGATGGACGTTATACAACCCAAGCCCCCGGAGAAGTCCACGCTGACATAACTGTGTATCCGTGGTCATGGGACAACATCCGTGTGTTTATCAGCACGCATCTCACGCCTGATGAAATCATGTGCATTGAGGGCATGACACTTTCTGCGGCATCTGCACAAACGTGGGAACAGAATCTCACCAATCCATGCACGTTCAGTGATGGGATGATTGATGCACTTTGGGATAACCGCCCTGCCTGGCCGCATGGGGAAACATTCCCGCTTGGTGATAATTTTACGGGGCGAACCAGCGCTGACAAAATCAATGATCTGCAAACATTCATCACGGCACACGCGGCTGATGCGTTGATGGTCACAGACATGTGCGCCATTTCCTGGGTGTTCAACATCCGCGGAAATGACCTTGGCAACACGCCCGTTGCGTACTGTTATGCCTGGGTTCCCGCAACGGGCAATCCGTGCCTTTTTCTGAAAAACCCTCATGATTGCGGAACATATGTTGACGTTCGTCCCTATGGAGACTTTATGCATTTTCTCACGACACAGAAAAAAGCAACCCTCCTTGCTGACCCTTCAGAAACCCCACAAAGCCTATGGGAACACATCAGTAACCATCACACTGTTCACCCTATATCCAACCCTATTCAAACCTGGAAATCGCAGAAAAATCCAACGGAAATTCAAGGATTTCGTGATTGCCATGTGAGTGACGCCATTGCCCTTTGCGAAACCTTCGCCTGGATTGAAACAACGCACGCAGACAAACTTCCTCTCACTGAACTCAGTGTTGAAACCTACATGAATTCTAAGCGACGTAAACAAGCACATAATGTGGGGCTCAGCTTTGATCCAATTGTGGGATGGAAAGATCACGGTGCCATCATTCATTATCGTGCCACACGCAAAACAGATCACACGATTTCCGGCGATGGCTTACTCCTCATTGACTCCGGGGGTCAGTACAAAAATGGAACCACTGATGTCACCCGCACCCTTTGTTTAGGAACGCCCACCCAAACACAAATCATTGATTACACGCACGTACTTAAAGGCATGATTCAACTCTCGCTGGCAATATTTCCGTCAGGCACATCCGGGGCAACGCTTGATGCTCTTGCCCGGGATCAGGTGAAAGACGTCGGAACAAACTATGCCCATGGAACTGGCCACGGTGTGGGACATTGTCTAAACGTACATGAAGGCCCTTTCAGTATTTCTCCCCGCGAATCAACTGAGGGAATTATGCCTGGCATGGTGCTATCCAACGAACCAGGAATTTATCGCATCGGCGACTATGGTATCCGCATTGAAAACCTCATGGTTGTTAGCGAAAAAGAAATCGACACCAAAAATCATACGCACACCTTTGAAACACTCACCATGGTTCCCCTTGATCCCAAACTCATTGATGGTGAATTGCTGACCACTGAGGAAATCACCTGGATCAATACGTACAATGCGACCATTAAATCGCGCCTGAGTGATAAGCTTTCCCCCGATGCCACCCAGTGGTTACTGCGGATGTGTGCCCCACTTGAACACACCTCAGGCCACTAAGCTCACACAAAGCACAGAGAATTAATTCCAAGGCAACCCCCACCAAGATTTACCTGCTAGACAGCAAACTCATGTAAAAAGACCTACGTCAAAAACGCATGCATGACATATACGTTGTGGCGAATACCACCACTCAAATCACCTCACAAATACCGATCGGTTATTATGCCTTTTTCTTTTTCCACGCACCAAGATCCGGACGCCCCTTTGATTCAAACGCCAATGGTGGTTTTTCTTTCAGCTCTTTTAAGGCTTCAGAAATTCCACGATCAAGCTGAGGATCTTTACCCTTTGCATAATCTTCGGGTGTGATCTCTACATCAATATCGGGATCAACACCGTAATTCTCGATCCCCCAACCGACATCCTTAAACCAGAATGAAAACTCAGGCTGGGTCGTCATCCCGCGATCCGCAAGACCATGACGAGGACTAATTCCAACAACACCACCCCATGTGCGGCGCCCAATAAGCGGGCCCATTTTTAACATTTTAAAACTGTGTGAGAACATATCACCATCGGATCCCGCATACTCATTCGTCAGCGCCACCATCGCCCCGGACGGTGAATGTGCTGGGTATGGCTCAACACCATTCCACCGGCTCATATCATAGCCCAACCGCTTACGTGTGAGTTTCTCCATCAACAACGCCGACACATTTCCACCGCCATTAAATCGCACATCAATAATCAGCGCATCACGATCACTCTCGTTGAGATACCCCTGATGGAATTCAGCAAATCCCTCTTTTCCCATATCAGGAATATGAACATACCCAACCTTACCCTTGGAAACTGAATGTACATACGCACGGTTTGCCTCAACCCACTCCCGATAACGAAGGGGTGTTTCCCGTGCAAGTGGCCTGAGCGTCACATAACGCGATTTCTTTTTACCCTTAGGAACAACCGTCAAACGCACCTCTTGCCCTGCTTGATACAAAAGCAATTCCCGTGGGGAAATATCTTGCGACAACGAAATCCCGTTTATTTCGGTGAGAACATCGCCTTCTTTCACGCGCACACCTGGGTGAATGAGCGGGGAACTTGTGCGTGCTTTACCGATGTTTCCTGCGTATATTTTCGTAATACGATAGCCCTTGGCCTTTACATCATACACATAATCAGCACCGAGTTTACCCACACGAAGTTTCGGGGTTTCTTGCTCATCACCGCCGAACACATACGCATGAGATGTCCCCAACTCTCCCTGAACCTCCCAGAGAAGATCTGTCAACTCCGCACGTGAACGCACACGACTAACCAAGGGCTGGTAACGTCCATAGACATCCATCCAATCAATCTTGGACATATCCGCAATCCAGAAATTATCCCGTTGCAAACGCCATGTTTCATCAAAAATTTGTTGCCATTCAACCTGTGGATCCACCCGAATTTTCAAGCGATCCATATTGATCCAGCCTGTTTTTTTCGACGGTGTATCATCCGCATCCTCTGGTTTCTCACCGGCTTTCACCACACGCAAATTACATTCGTGATCCGCATAAATGAGCCACTGATGATCTGTTGATAATTTCTCATCAATGACATTCGTCACCAACATTTCAGGTTTTTTCGTTTCAAAATCAAAGACCTGCATCACCTGGCCGCGCGGAGCATCTGCCCCTCCGGAACTTTGGGGAATTGCCCCCCACATCACCTTACCCGATAGCCCAAACACACATGTATAATTGCCGGCTGGCACGGGGAATTCCAACACGCGCGCCGCAATATCCACAAAATCAATCCCTAATGGCTTGTCTTCTTTTTTCGCGGTGGCAGCCTTTATTTTTACCGCGGCCTTAGCTGAGGCCTTTGCTGACGATTTTGTTTTTTCGCCGTCTTTTTTCGGTTTTTTCGCTGGTGTCTCTTCGGATGTTTCATCCTCTGGGTCTTCCACCTTGAAATCAGCCACTTCATCGATGAACGGGTTCACCCCATCCTCTTGCAAGACAATCGCATACGGTTTTGACCCACGGGGAAAATTCATATCAAAATGCAGCGTGTCCCATTTGGGTTGAAATTCACCGTGGCGAATAAAATATAAATATTTTCCCTCGGGATCAAACGACGGATACCCATCACGCAACACCGGTGACGTGACTTGACGAATTTTTTTCGCTTTCACATCATAAATCATCACCGCAGATGCCGTTTTATTTGTGTGTTTTCCGTAGGCAATCCACTTGCTATCAAGCGACCACGAAATGCCCATCACACCCGTGTATTCACACTGGTCGATGATTTGTATTTTCCAGGTTTTCGTATCAACCAACAAGATTTCATTGCGATGGTTAATCACGATCACCTGATCACTTTTTGGCGATGGTAACAGTTCTGCAATACGTCCGAGTTTTCCACTGGATGCCTGTGGTGCTTTTTTGCCATGGGGTTTCGTTGTGGGTTTTTCCGCCGGAGACATCCGCACGAGTGCCAATGTCGTAGCATCATAAAGACCCAATCGTTCCTCACCATCAGCATCATTCACCGCGATGATTTGCTCTCCTGTGTGCATCCATCGCGCCAGACGAAAACGCCCGGTATTTTGCGGATCAATCACATACGTTGCCCCCGCGTGCGCGCCCATGTGCAAGGCTTTCCCGCGGGATGTAACCGCCACATGTTTCCCCGAGGGGTGGAGGTCAAAATCCTGCAAATAATCTTCAGGATCAACATAACGAGGCGCGGCCAAAGTACGATCCGTCTGAAAAGGAATCGTAATCTTCGTCTGCACATCACCCGTTGGATCACATGTGTATAAATCACCTCCACAGGAATACACCAACGTGTGGCCATCAGTGGACAGATGGCGTGCGTAAAAATCGGTATGATGTGTGACGCGTGCGAGATCTTTGCCCACGGCATTTACACTGTAAACATTGCCCACACCTTCGTGATCACTGATGAAAAACACGCGACTTCCCACCCACACGGGACGCGAACAATCTGATGCTGGCAAATCCACCTGCGTAAATGCACCCTTACCCGTTGCATCAATCCAAAGCTGTCCGGCCGTCCCCCCGCGGTAGCGTTTCCAGTACGCATACTCACGGTATCCGTGACGTTGCATTGCCCACGCACCCGTTGATCCCTGGCTTAAAAACTGCGCACTCGTGGAAAACGGCAACTCACCAATAACACCGGTATGAATATCAAGCGTATGAATCGCATAATACCGGGATATAGCTTGAAATGCGGATGTACGAAACAAAATCGTCTGTGCATCTTTCCACCCAACAACTGTGGCATTATCGTCAAGATACGTCATGCGTGTGGTCTTACCTGTTTCCACACACATGGTGTAAACTTCTTCAGATCCCTCATGCATTCCTGAAAACGCAAGGTGTGCGCCACAGGGTGAAAACATCGCATTTTTATCAACACCGGCTTGGGTGGTCAGACGCCGTGGCGCCCCTTTTTGACTAAGATCATAGAGCCATAAGTCATCTTCTGCCGTGAAAACGAGTTGATCATTGTGAAGAGTGGGATAACGATAGTAGCCAGTAGACATGTAATATTATTTCGGATTTTAGATATTCATACCAGAATTAGCCGAGACAGCTAAGTGTTTTTCGTATAATTTTAGATATCTAGGGAGAGATAATAACCGTGCATACTCATAGCCGCGCATACCTTGAGTCGCTTTATCAGCAATACCTGACCAACCC
>CAYGTJ010000064.1:0-6527 GCA_964352755.1 uncultured Alphaproteobacteria bacterium | reverse complement strand
ATGCGGACGTTTGCCCCTAACTGTGCACCTTGGGAAACTATGGCGGTTGGATGAATATCACCTGAATTTTTGTGTTGCGTATTCTGCATTATTTTTTATCCACGATCATTGCTGTAAATCTTGCCTCAGCATGGGTTTTATCGCCCACCTTTGCAACACCCTTAAATTTCCACACGTTTGCGCGCGCTTGTTCTTTTGTAACATGCAGACGCAAGGTATCGCCAGGAAAAACAGGTTTGCGAAATTTTGCGTCCTCAATGGACATAAAGTACACAACTGATTGACCTGCCTTGGCATCCTGGGCATGGGTCACAATAACACCTGCTGTTTGCGCCATTGCCTCAACAATCAAAACACCTGGCATAATGGGATTTTCAGGAAAATGCCCCTCAAAGAAATGTTCATTTGCCGTTACATTCTTAATGCCAACGCCCGCGTGTGCTTTTTCATGCACCTCCACACGATCAACCATCAACATGGGGTAACGGTGAGGAATTAAAGCCTTAATCGCCTGAACATCAAGAATTTCTGGTTTATCACTTAGGGACATCTGTACAACCTCTTGCATAATTTATTTATCCTCCACCTACCACTTCTGATTTATTAAGACTTTGAAGCAGCCAAACGTGCCAATGTTACATTTTGCCGGTGCCACTTGGTGACCGGAACAGCAGGCATTCCCGCCATTGTTTGACCAGGAGCAACATCTTTCATCACCCCACTTTTAGCAGCAATGCGCGCGCCCTTGCCAATCCGAATATGTCCCGCGATTCCTACCTGGCCTGCCACGATCACATGATCTTCAAGAATTGTACTCCCTGCAATCCCGACCTGCGCCACAATCACACATCCTTTACCAAGTTGAACACCATGGCCAATTTGAACCAAGTTATCAATGCGGGTTCCTGCACCAATAATTGTGTCATTTAATGTACCACGATCTATTGTCGTCGTTGCCCCAATATCAACATTGTTTTCAATTAGCACACGACCAAGTTGGGGCACGGGCACATGGCCCTTTTCATCCATAACAAAACCAAACCCCGCTTGACCGATACGCACCCCCGTACTCAACGATATATTATCTCCAAGCTCACAAAACTGAAGAGAGGTATGCGCCTCAATTCGACAGTCATTACCAATCGTGACGCCCTGTGCAATAACGGTATTTGCGCCTATTTCTGTTCGCTCACCTATTTCAACGTCCGCTCCAATCACAGCACCAGGACTAAGTGTTGCACTTTGATGAATTGTAGCTGTGGGATGTACCCATGCACCTTGCGTCGTTGATATCATGCCATCATTCGGCATTTCCTTTTTCACAAACATATGTGTCGCAAGCTGAGCAAAGGCACGGTAAGGCTGCGGGTGAAAAATACAGGGAATATCAGGCAAGCCCTCTGTTACAAATGACTTATTTGTGATGCAGACTAGCGCCTTTGATTCTGAGAGCTTCGCAACATAACGTGCATTATGCAAAAGAGTCACATCGCTTTCAATCGCGGCATCCAATGATGCAACCCCATTGATCGGGGTGTCTAGATTTGCTTGGCGCTTTTTCCCTTGAACAAACACACCACCATTAGCATCAAAAAACGCACTAACGTCGCGCAGCAACATTGGATTAGCTTTTACGAAAAAACGGTCACTTGGCATCAACGGCATCCTTTTTTCTTAGCTTTGCAGACACATGAGATTTTTTTTGAGCTCTCATCTCAGTTAGCACCATTGGTGTAATATCAAGAGGTTTCGTGTGGAACAAAACGACGGGCGCCCCCCCCATACTTTTCGATAAAACTAATTGGATTTTGTTTTCACTGGTGACCTTTTTAAGAGCTTCTTGAAAGCTTTTTTGTGCCTTTGCTTGTTCTTTTTCGGCAATGGAAAGTAATGCTTTTTTTCTGTCATGGAGCTTCTCATGTGCACCACGTAAATCAGCTTCAAATTTTTCCTTCGTTTTTGCGAAGGCAACTGGATCACTTTTTTGAAGTGTTACTAATTTTTTATTCTCTTTTGATAAACGCAACTCAAGGTCGCCGAGCTCTTTATAGAATTGCGCTCGTTTTTTCTCAAATACTTCTTTGGCTTGTACAAAACCAGGCGCATGAGTCAAAATTTTATCATAATCAAGAACTGCAAGAGTCAGTGGTGGTTGTTTGCTTTCTTCCGCACACAGTGGCAGCGCGAAAATAGCCACAGACAGTAAAAACAACTTCGTTGATAACGACCACATAAAGCCTATCTCTTTTTCCTAACTACCGAACTTCAATAAGAACGAGCGAGATTCATCACCGCGCTTCTTTGCGATTGGCGACGCAATCGTCACCTCAACATTTCCCATTGGTGTTTTAACAGCAAGCGCAACACCTGCGGCATAACGAATACCTGCGCTATCATACACCTTATCTTTTGGATATCCACCATCCCACACGGCGCCAGCATCAATAAACGTTTTGAATTTCATACCCATGTCATCAGGCACACCCGGTACCGGCATTGTCATCTCAACGGTTGCTGCGTAATAGTGATGCCCTCCAAGGGAATAATCAGGACGTTGGCGATCACGCACCGTCACACCATCAAATTCAAATCCGCGGAATGAATACCCACCGAGTGTAAAACGATCCGCACTGTAAACGTGATGGCTAAGCTTTGCGATTGTTCCGGCTCTGGCTCCTACATGGATGACCGCCTGCTCAAAAAGTGGGCGATAATAGTTCGCACCCATTTGATTGCGGATGTGACGCGCATCACCTCCGACTCCGTAAAACGTATTGGAAAGCGAAAGATTATAGCCTTCACGGGGGTCATTACGATCATCTGTTTTATCCCACAGCAAGTCCTGACTAACGTAGGAGCGCACGATATTAGAAGGCTCCGCACGAATAAATGATGAAACACTTGAGTTATTAACCTTGGTTCGTTTTTCTTGGCTAATTCCGTACGTAACTGTTTGATACAGATCTGCCATTAACTCATAACTTGCATAAAACTCTGCACCCAGATTCCGATTGCGGTACCCGCGATCATTCGAACCAACCGTACCAACGCTTCGATCAAGACTTCCGTTAAGGCGAACACCCCCAATGATTGGACGATTCAAAAAGTTCGGATGTGCATATTCAATGTGTGCATCTTGATGGCGCTTACCACCCTGAAGACCAACACCGATAAATTTGCCCTCTCCAAAAAGATTGCGCTCAGCTGCAGAAACACCCCCGATAACACCTTGTTGCGTGTTGTAACCAAACATAAACGTAAACTCACCCGTTGATGGTTTTTCATCAACGTGTACGATCAAGTTGACTTTATCTGACTGATCAGAGGCCTCGCGCTGGATTTCTATTTTTTTGTAGTGCCCTAGGTTTTTAATACGGCGTTCCGATTCACGGATTTTTGCCGCATTATAGGCGTCTCCTTCAAAAATAAGCATCTCACGACGAATGACATCACTGTTTGTGCGGTTGTTTCCCTTAATAATAATTTGGTCAATGTACACACTGGGGCCTTCTGCGACCTCAAACACAATATCAACGATGTCCTTACCTTTTTTCTGCACATCTGTGTTCACATCAACAAAAGCAAACCCTTTGTTTCCAAGAAGGTTTGATATTTTTAAAATTGTATCGTTCACACGGCGCACGTTATACCAATCACCCTCTGCGAACGTTTTTACAGCAAGCATATCCTTGGAAGAAACACCCTTAATCGCCGAACGCACACTAATTTTACCAACCTTGTAGCGAACGCCCTCATCAAGGGTAAACGTGATAAAAAAGTCCTTATGGTCGGCCGTGAGCTCAGCAATCGCCGATTTAACTTTAAAATCAATATAGCCACGCTCAAGATAAAATTTGCGCAAAAGTTCGCGATCATAACCGAGGCGTTCAGGGTCATAATTATCATCAGCGGTAAAAAAACGATACCAACGTGTTTCTTTTGTTTGAATAATCGATTCAAGCTTCGACGTGCCAAAGGCTTTGTTGCCTATAAAAGATATCTTGCGTACAGCCGTTGCCTTGCCCTCTTTCACCTCGAACACAACATCCACACGGTTTTGGTCTTTGCGGACAACCTTTGGGGTCACTTTCGCGGCAAAGTATCCCTTTAAGCGATAGAGATCCTGGATGATTTGCGCGTCATGCTTAACCCGGGAAAGTGTATAAACCTGACGCGGCTTGAGGTCGAGACGCGGGGTAATAATTTTATCCTCAATCTGATCATTTCCCTCAATTGCGATGCGATTCACAAGAGGATTTTCAGTCACAACAAGTGTAAGCGCCCCATCTTTTTGATCAATCGCTACCGTGGCAAAGAAATTTGTTGCATAAAGGCGCTTTAACCCCTCATCCAAATCATCACGGGAATAGTCACTTCCTGTTTTTAACTTAAGGTATGAAATCACTGTCGCCTTATCAATGCGCTTATTTCCCTTAACCTCGATTGCCGTAATTGTCTGTGCCGAAACCAATGATATGCATACACACAGTGCTGCAAAAAGGTGCCTTAATATACCCGCCATCTCATAACCTTCTCAATTATTTCCAAAATCGCATTACATCATTTGACGTACTGATTAAAAACAGCCCACCAACAATGAAAATTCCCACATACCCTATGATTGTCTGTGTTAATTCAGACAAAGGACGCCCCCGAATAATCTCGGCAATATACATCATGATTTGCCCACCGTCCAACAAGGGAATAGGAAGCAGATTAATAAAACCAAGACTCACAGAGAGCAATGCCATGACCCATAGAACACTATAAAAGCTTGTGTGTGCAAGTTCTGAAACTGTTTGGGCTATCCCTATTGGCCCAACGAGCCCTGAGGTCGATTGCTTTCCCGTTATCATGTTTGTAATCGCGGCAAAACTATTCGTCGTCAACTTAATGACAACCTCAACAGCACGCACCCCAGAGGAAAAAATAGTATGCGGCAACAACTCAATCGAAGGGTGAACACCAAGCACACCAACCTTCACCAATTCTCCATTAAATTTAACCTCTCGGGCGTCAGGAGTGGCAACAAGCGATAGATCACGGGAACCACCTTCGCCGGGTCGACGAATCTGAAGCGTGACCTCTTTTTCTGCTTTATTTTTCAAAAGCATGGGAATTTGAACAAAAAACTGAACGTTGTTACCATCAATGGATAAAACAATGTCTTGTTTCTTTAAACCGGCTTTTTCAGCCGCACTTCCCACGGCAATTTTTCCGAGCATCGGTTGTGAGCTCTGTGCACGTTCACCGTAAACCGCCATGACCACCCACAAGAGAAAAACAGCAAATATGTAATTAGCAAGAGGCCCAGCCGCCGCGACCTTAATACGCTGCCACGGTGTTTTTGCATGTAGCGCACCCTTGAGCTGTTCGGCTGTCAATTTCGTTAACTTTTCGTCAGAGCGCGAACTTGCAACATCTGCGTCACTCAACATCATGACGTAACCGCCCAACGGCAACAAGGATATCCGCCAACGGGTACCAACACTATCCGTCCATCCAAATATCTCAGGACCAAATCCAATCGAAAAGGCCTCAACATGAACGCCGTTGCGACGTGCAACGAGGTAGTGACCCAATTCATGAATAAAAACCAACGTCGATAACACCAAAATAAATGGCAGGATGCTCAACACTACACTCGTCATTGATTCATTCTCTCTTTTTACACCCCAAAAACTTACACATAATCAGCCCAAGCGCAAGTCTCTTCACTTAGTTACAAAATGGCACGAGACCCATGTTACAAAAAAGTGCCTCTGTTGACAGAAAAATGGATAACACGCCTATCACAAAAAACACCATGAAGTAACCGTCCAATCGATCCACAAGCCCCCCGTGCCCGGGAAGCAACTGACTGATATCTTTCACTGCGATCTGACGCTTAAAATATGATTCGAGAAGATCACCGAGCTGTACCAAAATACTAATAAACATGCCAAAAAAGATGCTATGCAGCCCCGTTAAGTAGGGGCCAATATAACCCATCTTTGCAAAGAGCGAATTCAGACTAATCACGCAAATCACACTGCCCACGGCACCAGACCATGTTTTGCTAGGACTTATTGTCGGCGCTAATTTTGGGCCCTTAACGAGATTTCCCACAACAAAACCGCCCACGTCACTTGCCCACACAAGACATGAAAGAACGATCAGGTATGTTGCACCCAAATGTTCAAGCACACAAAGAACCCCACTAAAAGCAACACAGATGTAGACGAACCACAGCACAAATAAACTCATGGTTTGCTGGGGTTTCAAGGGCAGTAATAGGGCATACAACTCACACAAACAGATGAGAAAGGTAACCCCCACGAATGCTGCGGCCGCCATCCCACCCAGTGACAGAAACCATAACGTTGTGGGAACCAAAACCAATGAGGTCAAAATACGCATCAAAATGTTAGCTCGGAGAATTGCCATAACGCCTATCTCGCTTCGCAAACAGGGTAACGGCTTGCTCTAGTTTCTCTTTATTGTAATCTGGCCACAACACATCTTGAAAGATCATTTCTGAATATGAA
>CAYGTJ010000063.1:0-6588 GCA_964352755.1 uncultured Alphaproteobacteria bacterium | reverse complement strand
CTGCGCCCACTCATTATGATGAATGCAAAATCGCAACGCACGCACATGCACACCGGTTTTTGACATTACCTCACGAATAAAAGAATCTTTCCCCAACGTATACTCAGGCAAATGTTGGTTTTTTTTGATACCTGCATCAGGGTCTTTGGCAAGCCCTACTTTCAAATCACCATAGCGATCACGCATATCGTCATGCGCCCGTAAATAATCCCGAAATGACACGATTGTTTTCAGTTCTGGGCTGTTTGGTTCGACCACATGCACATTCATATGTATCGGGTCACCTCGCCAGGTATAGTAATCCCGAAAGGGAATATTGATCTCACCTTTATACAAAAACCCGAGGGCGTTAAGGCTTTCACGCGCTGACACCCGGTCATTCACCACGATCATAATGTCGAGAATTGGCTTCGCCGCAAGACCAGGAATTGCCGTTGATCCCACATGATGCACACCAACACACATAACACCCAAAGCCTCACGAATGCGTGCCGCCGCGTTCGCAAACAGTTTTGGCCACCGGGGGTTATAGGGAACAACCGTAATCATCGGGTTCAATTTTACCTAGCATGTTTATACGTATATAACGCACCCGTTGTTAATACGTACCGTAAAATTACGCTTGCGTAATGTATAAAATTTGAAGTAATTTTGAAAATATCGATCAACATAAGGATAATGCCCCATGAAATATATACCTTTGGCTTTTTTAGTGCTGCTTGGACTAACGTCTGACTTTTCTGCAAGCACAACGACCACCATTGATGCCGATGAAACACCTGGCGCAGCTGCAGCGACCGCATCTACCAAACCAGCTCTGGCGCCGCCTGAGATTCGGACACCTGCTGAGGCTCCTGCAGGAAAAAAGATAACTCTACCACTTTTACCCTCCCCTAAGGCAAATATCCCCATGACAGGCTGTAAATCTGCTCGTTGGGTATTGAGCAGCTGCATGTGGCCTGGTGGCGTCGAATAATACTCACTTGCGCACTAATAAAGTCTGAACAGCACGAATTCAGATGCGATAAAAAAGCTGTTTTTCGCGTCTGTACACGCCCTTGAATTTTGATGAACCAATCCTTATATGTAATGTAACTTCACTGGTTCTTAACATGCGCTTATCCATTGCTTTACTAATGATTTGTTGCTTTGCAACTCACGTATCTTCGCAACATGAATTCACGGGTCGAAACCTTTATTTTGCTTCACAGCGCCAACTCAACGTAACCACCGCGTATGATTCTAAATATCAAAGAATTAGCTATCCCGGTGGCGACGTCCCCATGCACACTGGTGTATGTACTGATGTTATTGTCCGTGCCTTTCGTGTGCTCGGTGTTGATCTTCAAAAAGAAATACACGAGGACATGACCAATAACTGGGATGCCTATCCAAAGCTTTGGAATCTTTCAAAACCAGACCCAAACATTGATCATCGCCGCGTGCCAAACCTTATGACGTACTTTGCGCGGAAGGGATACCAAACTAACGACTCGATACATAGGATCGGTGATATTATTGTTTTCAACCTTGGTAATAATGTTCTACACATTGGGATTGTGAGTAATTCGAAAATATTGGCTCTACCTGGTTTAGCTCATAGGGACACGTTCAAAATCATTCACAATATTGGCGAGGGCGTTAACCAAGAGAACATTCTGGGGAAATACCCAATAGTTGCCAAATACCGCCTTCGCTAACAACCCTTACCATAATGGTTTATAAAAATTATGCGCATCATGATCACAGGATTATCCGGGGCTGGAAAATCTACGCTTGCCAAAAAACTGCACCAGCAAACGGGCATTCCTCTTTATCATCTGGATAAAATTTTTTTCACCGAACATTGGCGTGAACGTAACCATGATGATTTCATCCAGCTACAACAGGATTGGGTTGATAGAGACAACTGGATTATTGACGGGAACTCTACCCGCAGCTATGAAACGCGCTACAGGCGAGCGGACGTTTGCATTTACCTCAACCCGGGTTTTTGGCCGTGTGCATGGAGAATAATGAAACGATGGCTCTATCATAGGGATCCAACAATTGATGATCGCGCACCCCAATGCCCCGAGCGATTCAGTTGGCAACTCTTCACCTATAACTGGAGTTTCCATCAAAAGCGCATTCGCTCGCGTCTGTATCCGCTGCGTCATCAATATCCACAGGTACGCTTTATAGAGCTGCGCCAAATACCCACGGTTGATGAGCTTATAATCTTGCTTGGGATTTCTCAGCCCAGGTAAGAAATTGTGCAGGATTCATTCTGTCTTCCACACACCAGGCCGCACCCAACATTCCGCGCACGAAAACCCATTGATGATAGCGCTCTGGATCGATTGATAGCAATGCCGGTAGATTCGTATTACCCCTATAATCAAAGGCAGCCACCTCAAATGCGACCTCACCAATAATCCCTTTCGGGTCAATGGCTTTCCACGTATCAGATTGCACAATATTATCAGGGTGGAGATCCCCATGGAGGACTGTTTCTTGTTCAGCTGTACGCAACAAATGCTCTTTAATAGCAATCGCCTGCTGGCATAAATCCTGGGGCAAATCGCGGGCACTATCAAGTGAGTGCAGCCACGAACGTATGTGGCGAAACCCGTTTTCCTTTCGGATCTTTGAATGCATTTCGTTCACAACATCGGCATATATTAACTCGGCCTCAGGTTGCTCAAGATCCTTAAGTGACTCCCCTGGATCAAGCCTCTCGATCAGTAATGCGCGCCTTTGATCATCATGGGAAAGAAGTGCCGCCATGCCTTTTCCCCGAAAGTGGGTGAGTGCTTTTTTCTCTTGGACAAATGTATGAAGGTCACAACTAATTTTCAGCACAATAGAACGATCACCTTGTACCCCTTTTGCAACAAAGTTAAATGTCATGTTTGGAACAGGCGTGAGATTTGTTAACCCCCATTTTTCAGCACTTTCTGCACATCTAGCGGGGAGCTCGTGCACCCATTTTGTCCCCCGTTCTGCGTAAACGCTTTCCATATTGGATGAAAGAATTGCAAACACGGGTGAAGACGTGTCCATCTACAGGCTCTTTTGTGGATAGGCGATCTTGCCACACACGGTTGGCGATTTACACCCCGTGATTTCAGGAAAGGTAAAGGGCTGATTGCGCGTAAATGCAACGGCCATATGGGCAAAAATGCGTGCTTCCATGGCATCCGAACCAAAACCAAATGCATCAGACATCGCAATGCGCACGGGACTACCTGTCGTTTTCGCAGCCTTTTGTAAGCGTTTATAAACCCGGGTAAAAATTTCCCGATGTTCGGGCAAGATCGGCGATCGCGCTTCATTGCGCCCGTGAATAAGATCCTCAAAATGGGAACGAATAATGGTGTTTTTCCACCCTCCACCACAAAGAGCAAACGTTGTGGGGAGCATCACATCTTTGGGCACCTGATCAAGTGCCAACACATACGTGTATGCCGCTGCATACCCGCCCGTTCGAATACGGTCAGAAAATTTTAGAGGCTTTTTATCCCCCTTCAATGCCACACCCCCCCGCAATTCGGGCAATAGTTTATACCATTGTCCGTCTGATGATTTTGGTGGCTTTTTCCACAAGAAATTCCCGCCCCGACTATCAACGATGGCGCGATTCACTATCAAACGTAGGAGATTTGCGTTCACGCGGCCTTTGGCTGCATGCGCGCCATCCATATCCCAGTTTTTGTTTTTTTCCTGACGCATCAGTTGATCTGAAAAATAATTGAACGGGCCAATATCCCACCCAAGTGTCATCACTTTTTGCGCCTTACCACGGGTAGATACAACACCGATGTTTCCTGTATTTCCCGCATTACAAAACGCAATTCTTGGTTTTACACCCCCACTAATCTGGGTTGCCAAAACCTTTTGATGGAAGGGGCCAACCGGCGCACCTTCTCCGCCGTTTTTCATGTCAGCTGTACGAAAATCATACACAACCGGTATATTGAGTTGATTGGCTAAGTATTGACCGTCACCCAGTTGAATCGTGTACGGGGTGCGACCTGATTTCGCCGCAATAGACGGCGGATAATGCGCCAAGTTCTGACCATGACTCCCCACGAGATTGATTCTAAAATTTGTTCCATAGGTTTTAACAAGAGCTGGATCTTTGTGCGCCTTTGCAATCAATGATTTCACCGTTTTCGCCACCGCATCCATATACATACGATCAACCTGCGTCAGGTTGTGCGTGGTGCCTTTATGTGTGTATCGATAACTGGCACGCACCAAGGGCATGTTACCTTTGTGCGTATTTACGGCCTTACGAAGATCAGCCAGCACCGTATAAAGATCACGTGAGTATGGTTGCGTGTGGGTGGCAAGATCTTTCATCTTTCCGTCTTTATCGAATGTAGTTAACACCACATCTACGGCATCCATTGAATTGCCGGTCATTACCCCGATTACGAGAAGTTCTTTGAGCATTACACATTCCTCTACCCACCACATCTGAGGGTACCTGCAAAAAAACCACGTGAATAGGTGTTGTTACGGGTTGAAAGTGAATAAATTTAGACTAGGATAATCAAAAAAATATTCTTAAGAATGCGAAAAGAATCCCTTTCTGTCTGTTTTGTTCACTTGTTTTTCCTACTTTCTGCTGTAACGGCATCGGTAACACACCCCCATCGCAGAGAGGATCACCATACAAATACGCCGCCACCAGCAGCGACCTCCGCACCGGCAAACATGGAGACAACCGTTGCCTCGCATGAAGAAGTCGCCGTTACACCGCCTAGGGCTGCCGTTGCCTCAAGCGCTACAGCGGGGGCAGGCACATCTGCGCAGCGAGAACCCTACGACTATCGTGGTTTTGTTGGAGCACATTACCCACATTTCGTGCGTGCCGATGGGAATCTTTCCCTTGATCAAGAGTGTACGTTGTCACCAGATGATATTCACCACCTTCCTTTGAGTAGTACTGCAAAAGATATTCTATCTTTGGGCGGCACCTGTCAGGTAAGTATTGTTCCGCGTGGTGTGTTTGAACATCATGATAAATTTGCATGTTCGGCAGGAACACCTGGCCCTCGGCGTTTAGTTCGTCGAACCGCTAACAGAACCCACGCAATGCTGAAAGATCACGATGTATCGGAACTTTCATGTCTCATGCGTAGCGGATTTCATGTTTTTATTTCAGTACGAGATGCAACCCGCCAAATTGAAGTAATCCCAATTGGTTATATAGATTGTCAATTTACAAGCTATGATCCCTTAAAGTTTGGAGACATGATTTTCCCTATTCTCCAGTGCAGTCCACATATTAAGTTACCATTTATGAACCACGGCCTAGAGGGAACACTGACCGAGCTTTTAATTAAACATTTCGAGGCGTGCAAAGCGTCCATTGGAAAGTATGCTTTATTGTATCCAGACTTTCTCTTAACAGAGATTCACGATGCGCGCTTTGAAGAACAATCTGAAGATGAAGCACCCGCTGATGACATTGGTGAGATCGACCTTCAATGGGTAAAACATAAATTTGAAATGTTAAGCATGGAAGGAGAAGATTGTGATCCTCGTACCGACCGATCGCTATTGGTGTGTGATACCGAGATCCCACTCACTGGACTAATGATTACATCACCTCTTGATCATTGGGAGCTTCATGAAGATATGAAGGAACGAGATTTTCAAATGCAACGCCCAGTATTTCAACCACTGTGTGATGGGTTTGGCACCGTCAGTTTTTTATGGGCAGAGGAAATGAATCTTTGGGATCATTTTCCGCCTTTCATATTGGATGAAGCATGTAAACGTAATCATATGCACACGTTGGAATGCATTGACGTGTTACGAGCCAATGATCGACGCGTGCCCTTAGTTATTGTGGACGAGTGTGATGATCATTTGATGTCAGTTCCCGGGGAAACCAACGACCCGGCCAAATGGCGATACGATTGGGACGATCCTGCGGATAGAGCCAAAGCCACCATGTTGAGCCTAATGTTTGATTCAAAGGTCTCTGATGAATATACCAAGGATAGTGCACTCTGGGAAACGACAACACGTGAATTAACGCACACAGATGACGCCGCAGCCGCAGCTGCAGCCGAGGAGAACTAACCAGAACGAAGCAAACAGAACACCGGCATATCTTTACCAGCAAGTCCGTGAAGACAGGTACTTATGATTACCTAAAGTGAGCGCTGTTCTTCAATCAATTCAAAACATTCAACTTTGTCACCTGGACGCATGTCTTGGAAACTCTCGAAGGCAATACCACACTCAGTTCCATTTTTAACACTCGGAACCTCGTCCTTAAAGCGACGGAGTGTTTTGAGCATTCCCTCATGTATCACAACATCATCACGCAACAAGCGAACCTTCGAACCACGTTGAATTTGGCCATCACGCACAACACAACCAGCAATTTTACCCACTTTGGTTATGTTGATGACCTGAAGAATCTCAGCATTACCCACATATTTCTCGCGAATGGTGGGTTCCAACATACCTGATAGCATGGCTTTAATATCATCAATGATATTGTAAATCACTGAATAATAGCGGATTTCAATACCTTCTTTTTGCGCGAGTTCTTTTGCCTGGGCATTTGCACGCACATTAAAG
>CAYGTJ010000062.1:0-6598 GCA_964352755.1 uncultured Alphaproteobacteria bacterium | reverse complement strand
ATCCTCAACGAAATTGACACACGGCGCACTACATTGCTTAATATGAAACTGCAAGCACGGGCGCTTGCGCACGTTAAAATAGGCATCCGTACAGTTACGCAGCTGAAAAACACGCTGAATAAGTGTCAGCGTCTGATCAATGGCGTACGCCGATGCAAAAGGTCCGTAATAATTTTGCCCCTGGGTACGTTTCCCTCGATGTTTCATTACTTGGGGGAAAGGATGCTTCGTAAAGGTAATATACGAATACGATTTATCATCCTTGAGTAAAATGTTAAACGCAGGTCGCCACTTTTTAATGAGATTTGATTCAAGCAACAACGCTTCAACTTCGCTATTCGTGGTTATAAAGTCCATGGAGACCGTTTGCGACACCATGTGCTGTAAACGAATAGGAAGACGCTTTGCTTGGGTGTAATTACTCACACGATTTTTGAGATTGCGCGCTTTTCCCACATACAAAACCTGTGCATCTTTATCCAGCATCCGGTACACACCGGAACTTTTCGGTAAGCGCGTAACGTAATCGCGTATTATTGCAATTCCCTGAGCAAGTATTGGTGGTAAATCAGACATGCACCCACCATACCAAAAAAGAATTCGCCTGAGTAAATAAAAAACCCCATCACATCAGATAGGGTTTTCTCATATGCTGTAATGACTTCTCGTGCTTATTCAAACATGGCCATAATCGTTGCATATGCAGGATTTGTGTCACCGGTTGCGCACGCAACCTCGATCGCTCCACATAATCGCGCACCGGCGGTCATATCTCCCATCATTGCACCTTGAAAATCTGGCGCCATGTGTGGCGGAATTTGTTCAATTAACGGGACATCCTCATCAACTGCCGCACCAGTTGTAGCTGTGCGTTCACGGGCACTCATTTCCAGGGCAAGTCTCAATGATGCCTCTTCTTCTGTTTCTGCCCCGGCCGCAGCACTTGCTACCGCTCCGGCTGTAGCTGTGCGTTCACGGGCACTCATTTCCAGGGCAAGTCTCAATGATGCCTCTTCTTCTGTTTCTGTCACCGCCGCCGCACTTGCTGGCGCACTTGTTGGCACTCTTGTTGACACAGTGGGAGGAGTCACAGCCCTCGCTGCGGGACGAGCGCCGGCATCACCAGCTGCAGCATCAGCATGCGCGGCTGAACCCGCTGCGCTTTCCGCCATTGCACGGCGCATTTCAGCCTCAAAGGCTGCCTCTGTCACTGAGGAAAGTTGCAAGCGAGCCACTTCTTCCTCATGTGCTGTTTGAGCAGCAGCCTGAGCACGAGCCGCAACAACCTCAGGAGCAGCAATTAACCCCAAACGATGGGTTGTTTGCAAACGCTCTTTCCATATATCTCGGGCGGCGGTAACCGTCGCTTTGGCTTTCGTATTTGCATGCAAGTAATCAATTGCTGTGACGCCAGTACTGGTGCCAGAAACAAACGCATCATGCCATGTTTGTAATATCTCTCTCATCGGAGCAAACACAGCCCGGGCACCCTCAATTCCCGCAACAGTTTCATCAATTACTGAGGTTCCCACTTGGCATATCGCAAGCATTCGCCCCAAATGCTCAGGCGCACGATGATGATCACCACCACCCGCAAAAGATGGTATAAATCCTGAAACATCCCATTTTCCTGCGGGATTCTCAACACGTTTCATTCCTGGGCGCATACGAAAAACACCCATGCGTAACGCAGCAAGACACTCTTGGGCAGCCACATTGGCTAAGTAATCTTCTGATTGAGATGAAACACCTGACCCCGCAGCACCTGATGGAGTTCCCTCCATACCAAAGGGGTGCGCATCACTTGCGCAGATGTGCGATATCACTAATAAAGAAACATATATTATGCGTGTATTTTTCATTTTTTTGATTTGTTAGTTTAATTACAGATAGTTACTTGATTATTAATTGTCAATATTGCTTTCATAAAAAAACTTAAACACCTTTTCACGCCCACAGGTCTTGAAATCTCACACAAAGGGTGTATATGGAACCAATGACAGATTTTTCTCACGCAACAGCACAACTCCCTATGATGATGGAGCCCGAGACACTCGCTGCGCGTTTGCCCGTGTTGAGTGTGCACAACACCCTAATTCTGCCCCACGCAACGGTGCCAGTCATGGTCTATGCCAACCGCGATATGCGCGTGGTCAACCGAGCCCTCAGCCTCAATAAAATCATCGGTATTGTGCAAGAGCGTATATCAGACCACACCACCATGCAGGGGCCTCGCTACAGCCTTGCTGAGCGTCCACGGATTCCCGTTTTTCAAACGGGGTGTGCGGCCTCGATTCAAGGGTTTCAAGAAACTGAGGGTGGCATGCTGATTATTCTCCAGGGGATTTGCCGCTTTTCGCTCACGAATAAATACCTATCGCAGGCACGACTGATGCATCATGTGTCCTACGAAAACTATCAAACAGACACCTACGTTGATCAAAAAAACACGACCGGTCATAATGATTTACTGGCCACGCTGTCTAAAAACCCCGACCTATACGATGATGACGCAGAAACCCTTGAGGATCTTTTGCAATCGTCTTCAAACAAAGTCATTACAAGCCTTGCGCAATCTCCGTTATTTTCAGCCGGTGAAAAACAGGCACTCCTCGAATCAAAAAATGTTGACGAACGCTGTTCATTGGTCACAACATTACTTGAGGTCAATCAACCCGGCGTGCACATCACCCGTCATTAGGAGTTGCAAATGGATACACAAATCGCACAATTTCTTCGCACACTCGTGTGTCCCGTAACCCGATGTGTGCTCACGTACGATCCGGACACCCACGAGTTGATCAGTAAAGACGCCGATCTTGCCTATCCCATTCGCGAGGGCATTCCCGTGATGCTTCCTGAAGAAGCACGCAAACTTGCGTCACACCCTGAATATAAAGAAGCGCAAAAATAACCACCTATATAGTCCAACATGGCCACGGTATGCGTTTTTTAAATTATGAGCATGTAAAAATACGCCTCTTGCTCCTTTGCCATAACCTTCTCGCTTTATTGACAGTAAAATAAAAACAGAATAGCGTTTATTTGATTTTATTAGACGGCTATCAAAATGATCTACAAATCTTACAAAACGTTTATTCACTTACTCCTTGCGTGCACCTTACTCGTAACACCCAAAATCAAGGCTTCGCCTGACCACTCACGAGTCTTACCCGTGACTGAACAAACTGATGCCGCTGGCACCCTTCGCCCCACCAAACCTGCGGCCGCGGCAAGCGCCGCCGGCACCGGTGATGATTCCCCACCTACAAGAACCGAACTACCATCACTGGCGGCCGCCGCCGCCACAAGTGCCACTAGCTTAGGGGACACCCCACCCTCGTTTGAGGTCACACCCTCGCTACGCACACCGCACCCGCTTCATGCTGATGCACGGGCATTCATGCCGCACTGGAATGCCGCGGCAACAGCTAACTGGGCTAAGGATAAAGACACAAGACGGATTGGCCGATACTTTGAACTCATCTTTAAGTACGACACTGAAGATGAAGAACCTGATTCATCATTACGACCCTTCACAGATGTCACTCATAAAATCACAGACGACATTCGCGCAAAAGTTTGGGGGGGGGGGAAATAGCAAGCCTCCTTACTGGCAAAGCATTTAACACAAACGCGTATGCCCAATTTGTTAAGGGTGTCCTTTACTATGCAGGGCTTTACCAACCTGAGAGTGAAAAAGAACAACTCGAAAGAATCAAACTAGAGAAACGCAAAAAGATTACACCAGAGGAAAGCAAAAGGATCAGGCAAGAAAAACGCAACAAGATCATACGCAAAGCTTTTTGCACGGCCGCCCACAGAAATGGAAGACCATATCTTCGTGCAAATTTATTCATTCGCGATACCGTAAGTAATGATATTTTCAAGCATAATTTAAAACACACGGAGCATATGATTTGCCTGCTTACCGAACCCGAAAACTTTATAGAGGATTCATTTCAATCCGCTGTAACCCTTGGTGGGTTGACAATGCAAACGGTGGGGGATGCGTATTCCATCCTCGAATACCTTCCTAGTTTGAGCTTTAAACCTAATCAACTCGCCGGTATTATGTATCCCGATATCTATCATCGCCTGCGGACTGGATTAGAATTTGCACTTGGCCGTCTTCAATATCGTCCATGGATTAGTTGTGGCCTCAACTTTATCGGTGATAAGGTTCTATCCCTGGGAGGTGCTACTGCCGCGGCCTTAGATATCGTATTTTATCAAAGCCGTGTTCCAGCCATCCCTGATTGTTTCCCCATCCCCTCCCTTGCAGGAATAAATGCCACAATAATTGACCCCCACAATTCGTCACTATCAATTACCCGTGCGTGCCTAGACCCATCAGATGGGGAATGGTACCGTGACGCCTTGAACATCGCTCAACACAAACAGACCATTCATTATGTTAGCCCCTGGTATTCCCTGCCTGTCACTGTAATGTCAACAGTTGCGGGGACGGCTGCCAAAACACTTGGCTCCCTCATTGGTATGACATGTGAACGACGCCTTTCACATGCTATGTTCAGTGATGATTATCTCCTACACCCAGGGGTTGATGTAACCTCACTGGCGCATACCCTGGCCTTGCATTGTGTATTTGCAAATAAAAAGGCGCTATCTGAAAAACTGAGTAAGTCTTATCGCAAAGCTTTCGATAAAGACACCTGGTCAAGTACCTCCCTTGATGTAAAACCATATGTTAGGAAAATACTCACTCATGTCAAAGACTTCCTTAACGATGAAGAATACCCCTCACGTCGGGCAGAACCAGCACTCGCGCCCCTAATTCCCCTACCCGATTATTCAGACCCCATAGGTTCCGTCGAATAAAAAAATTAGTCTATAAAGATATAGAATCAGTTACACGCTTGACAATTAGGGTTACTTTGCTTCATAGTAGAATATTGTGATTTCAACTTCTATGATGGCAAGAAACTCTATGATTTCTCGAATACTTCAGATTATGATTCTTTCTCTTAGCCTGCACGCAAGCTATGATGAGTATCTCGAGGAACACGGAACACGCGAAGAAGGCATAATTGCATTGGGTGATATTGTCTCATTCGTACGTGGTCTCTATCCTCATGGCCTAGACCAGGCCTTTGGTGACCTGGCCTATATTCCTGGTGCACCAAAAGCATTAACCAATGACCAACAAGATGTTGGTGACCTTCTTGCCTGGGGCCTTAAAAACCCGGGAGAATCCCACGCAACCGCGTCTGTCCCGGACGACAACCCAAGCTACACTACTGGTGCTTATCTATTGGTAGGGATTGCTCTCGGCGATAGAACCATTCGACGTGATATCTCAGCAACCATCTTTGCACTAAACACAGATGTTGCGGATCATCCTGATGGAGCCACCCTCGAAGAACGAGACCCTTTGCTGAAAAAAATTAACAATGTCTTTAAAATTCATACCCTAAGAAAAAAAACAGAGTTCAAAGGCTTACCCTTTAATCCTTTTATATTTGACCCAACAGACCATCCTGAGCGTTTTTCTTGGGGCAAACGGAGAGTAAAATTTAACTTGTTTGGCGGTGGCTGGGTTCCCGACCCTCAACCCTGGTCAACCGTCGTACCAAAAACCCTAGACATTGTACGTGCGCAACTCACCACAGGACGTGCCCGTCGCATCATTCTTGCTGCGGCCGCACCAACGGCCATGCCAACCGCTGGATCCGAAGAGAACCCAGCTGCGAGCACCGATGCTGAACCCGCTGCTGCCGCTGCCGCTGCAAGTGCCGCTTCTTCAGCATCCAGGACTGACGAAGAATCAAAAGACCCTGACGCCCCAGTCGCGTGTGCAGCGGCAAGTAGTGCCGCTTCAGCGATGTCATCTGATGGTATTAGACTCCGATTGGGCAAGGCTGCAACAACCTCTGCAAAAGATACCGATTAATCCAAATAGAAGTAAAAGAAAATAACGTGTGGTGCCCCCGGGGAGACTCGAACTCCCACATCCGAAGATAATAGATTTTGAGTCTACCGCGTCTACCGATTCCGCCACAGGGGCACGTACCCCCGCATATTAATGCGATACAACTCTACGTCAAGAAAATTCAACGCAAAAACCCAATGAATCGTCCTTGGTGAAT
The DNA here is from genome assembly GCA_964352755.1 of uncultured Alphaproteobacteria bacterium. Lineage (GTDB taxonomy): Bacteria > Pseudomonadota > Alphaproteobacteria > JAUHZC01 > JAUHZC01. Next base: position 488 of record CAYGTJ010000062.1, on the reverse strand, counting down.
CGTCACAACAATGCTATTGATCATTCATGGAAAAGCCACAAGACATGAACACCTCTGCGCATATAAACACACCTCCGTCTGTCCTTCACCGGGGGTATGCATGGATGATGGCGAAAGCAAATCATCCCCATGCAATTTGGTATTTATGCTTAGTGTCATTCATTGAGAGTTCATTCTTTCCCTTTCCGCCCGATCCCTTATTTATTGCGATGGTCTTGCAAAAACCAGGTCACGCATGGTGGTATGCTTTTTTGTGCACGGTGGCATCTGTCCTCGGGGGATATCTTGGATACCTAATCGGGTATGCACTTTACGCCTCACTTGGCCAGGCAATTATTCATTTCTATGGCCTCGAGCAATCATTTGCGGCCGCCGTTGCGAAACTTAATGAGTGGGCGTTTGTTGCCATTTCGCTCAAAGGATTTACACCGATTCCCTTTAAGCTCGTAACCATCGCCAGTGGTGTCGCTCACATTGATCTGTGGACG
>CAYGTJ010000061.1:0-6631 GCA_964352755.1 uncultured Alphaproteobacteria bacterium | reverse complement strand
CATTATGACTTTAACTCTTCGTCTTTGCGCCAAGATGCAAAAGATGCCCTTGATGGTCAGGCATCATGGCTCGAAAAATATAGCAACGTAAGCATTCTTGTTGAAGGACATGCAGATAAACGCGGAACACGCGAATACAACCTTGGACTTGGTGAACGTCGTGCCGTTGCGGTTCGTGATTACTTGATCAGCAAAGGTGTTCCAAAAAGCCGTGTGCGCGTTGTTTCCTACGGAAAAGAACGTCTTGCCGTTGAAGGTGATGATGAGCAAGCACATTCATACAACCGTCGCGCTGTGACTGTTGTTGAATAAGCAATTTATTTATACGTGTTGAGAAAGCCTCCCCTGCGGGAGGCTTTTTTTATGAGGGATTCATTTTTATTCGGTGTAAATCAAGCGTTATTGCCATTTTTTCCAGTCGAAGGTTTTCTCTTCATAAAACGTATATGAAAGAGTAATTCTCCGCACATCGTCCAGGTCATGGTTGTCGACAATATCCGCATCAATATAAAATTGCACGGGCATTTCGTATGTTTCACCAGGATTTATTACCTGTTCTGCAAAGCAAAAACACGCAATTTTATGAAAATATTGACCGGCTTTATCCGGTGTAACATTATAAGCAGCAATACCTGTGATGGGTGCATTTGAAACATTGCGAATCTTGTAAAACGCCAATGCGGGAACGCCAGACTTAACCAGTATAAAACGCTGAGAAGGACTGAATTCCCAGGGTAGATCGCGTGAAAGATCAGCGTTAAACTCAATGCGAAACATACGGTTTTCAACGCGCGGATTTGCAGTTGTTACAATTCGCGGGGTGCCACCGTAACCCGTTTGCTGACAAAAAAGCCGATAGAGAGGCACACTCGCGGCGGTTAACGCAACCATAAAGGAAAGCAGCCCTAGAACGAAGATGAGCGTGCGGGATCGGGGATTCCTCATATGGCTCCGCGCATGAAACTATCAAGTGCCATGGCCAGAAATACCACGAATAGGTAAACCAGTGATCCGCGAAAAACGTCGCGCGCCGACTTAATGGTTCTCCGTGTGGAAAGCAGGTACACCAAATATTGGAAATATCCATGATAGATTGCCGCAAGCATGATGTAGATGTATCCAGTTAAACCAAGAATAAACGGCAGGATAACAAAGCCACCAAGTACATATGTATACCTGGAAATCCAGGCGCGGGTAATATCATGACCGTGCGTGATCACAAGCATGGGAAGGCGCGAACGCTTGTAGTCCTCATTGCAATACAGTGTGAGTGCCCAAAAATGCGGGGGCGTCCATAAAAATATGATCCAAAACATTAGAATAGGTAGAAGATGAAACTCAGGCGAGATACACGTCCATCCAATCAGCGGGGGTAGAGCGCCTGCGGCACCTCCGATTACGATGTTCTGTGGCGTGCGGGGTTTTAGGTACATTGTATAGAATACCCCGTAAAAAAAGAGGGTAAAAACCATGAGTGCAGATGCCCACACATTTGCCGAAAGATAAAGCCCCAGTGTGGAAAGAGCGCCTAAGGTGACACCAAATGTAATTGCCTGGCGTTTAGAGACCTCACCGGTTACGGTTGGGCGATGTTGGGTGCGATACATGCGGCTATCAATTTCCTGTTCGTATCCCATGTTGATCGCACCGGCACCACCAGCACCAACCCCGATAAGAAAGAGATAAAAAATCTGCATCCAAGGATTGGGGGGTGCTGCCACGGTTCCTGCGAGCACTATTCCCACCAGTGCTGTAAACACAACGAGTTGCATCACCGTTGGCTTCATCAAGCGATAATAAGCATGCATGCGCACCATCATCGTTTGTTCAGGAATCGCGTTCTCAGGAATCGCGTTCTCAGGCATCGTTGAGTGATTCCTTTGCTCAGATTGTTTGCTATGAGGGATCATATGTGCGGTGCCTTTGGTTGGGTATCGAAGGTATGAAAGGGTGGGGGTGAACCAACCATCCATTCAAGTGTTGTTGCCCCATCGCCCCAGGGATTCATCGCACATTTTTTCCCACGAAACACTGTCCACAGAGCAATCCCGATAAAAAGAAGCGTTGAGGCCAGTGTAAGAAGCCCCCCCATGCTAATTATTTTATTCCAGCCTGCATAGGCATCAGGATAATCTGGAATCCGTCGCGGCATACCCGCAAGCCCCAGAAAATGCATAGGGAAAAACATCACATTTACACCAATGAACATCATCCAAAAATGGATTTTTCCGAGGAGTTCGGGATATTGCCGTCCTGATATTTTGCCAATCCAGTAGTAAAATCCTGCGAAAATCGTAAAGAGTGACCCCAGCGATAACACGTAATGAAAATGCGCAACCACATAATAGGTATCATGCAGCGCAACATCAATGCCTGCATTGGCAAGAACAACGCCGGTTACCCCTCCCATTGTGAAGAGAACAATGAACCCGAGTGCAAATAACATGGGTGTTGGCAGACGAATTGATCCCCCCCACATGGTGGCAATCCAGGAAAAAATTTTAATTCCCGTGGGTACGGCGACGAGGAGTGTTGCAACGGTGAAATAAGCATTCGTACGTACATCGAGACCTACCGTAAACATATGATGCGCCCACACGACAAATCCCACAACGCCAATGCCAATCATCGCATAAACCATCCCTAGATATCCAAAAATAGGCTTGCGTGAAAAGGTTGCAATGATGTGGGAAATAATTCCAAATCCAGGGAGAATCATAATATACACCTCGGGATGACCAAAAAACCAAAATAGATGTTGGTACAAAACCGGGTCTCCACCCCCTGAGGGCGCAAAAAATGTCGTGCCAAAATTACGATCAGTAATAAGCATGGTGATAGCACCGGCAAGCACGGGAACCGTTGTTAGTAAGAGAAATGACGTTATAAGCATCGCCCAAACAAATAACGGCATTTTATGCAGACTCATAGTGGGTGTTCGCATGTTGAGTATTGTTACAATAAAATTGATCGCCCCTAAAATTGAAGATAGTCCAGCCAAATGCAAACCAAAAAGCAAAAAATCAACCGCAGCATCTGGATGAAAATCCATCGTGCTCAGCGGTGGATACATCGTCCATCCCGTTCCTGCCCCATTTCCAACAAATATGCTCAGAACAATGGGCACTAACGACATGAAGAGAAGCCAAAAACTAATGTTATTGAGGCGTGGAAAGGCCATGTCGGGTGCCCCAATCATGAGGGGGACAAACCAGTTTCCATATCCCCCAATCATTCCTGGCATGATCACATAAAATATCATGATCAACCCATGTGCTGTGATCAAAACATTATAAAATTGATTGTCTCCTGCGAGGAAATCATTTCCCGGTGATGCCAACTGCATTCGCATTAATCCGGACAGACCACCACCAAACAGACCGCAACAAATGGCAAAAATGATATATAACGTTCCAATGTCTTTATGATTGGTTGAGAGCAACCATCGTTGCCAACCCTTAGGTATTGTCATTACGTTCTCCATTTGTGGGGAAATTTGCCCCTTTTTTTCGCAGCCAATCGTGGAACTTTGATACAGAAACAACGCGCACTTCGATGGGCATAAATCCATGACCCGATCCGCAGAGTTCCGAACACTGGCCGAAATAGGTGCCCTCACGGGTGACGCGCATCCATGTTTCGTTTAACCGTCCAGGAATCGTGTCTTTTTTAATTCCAAAAGCGGGAACTGCCCAGCTATGAATCACATCCGCAGAAGTTGTAAGCACGCGTACGTTCGTATTCACAGGTATCACCAGCGGATTATCAACACTCAATAGACGCTTGTCTTTTGGTTTTAGGTCTTCACCATTAAGCATTCGGCTTTCAAAGTTTATACTGTAGTCTATGTATTCATATCCCCAGTACCATTGATGACCGGTGACTTTAATCGTGATATCAGGTTCGTGGGTTTTGTCCATGTAGAACTGTAGGTTTAATGACGGTACCGCAATGCCAAGAACGATCACAACGGGGATTGCTGTCCAGAGTATTTCAAGAAATGTATTGTGCCGCACGCCCGAGGGATAGGGGTTTCGCGTATGATGAAACCGCCAAACCGTGCCAAGAATCAGAAAAACCACAAGTACGACTATGCCAAGCATCACCGCTGTTACGGTATCATGCAGATCAACAATGCGTGACATTACAGGTGTTGCTGATTTTTGAAAGTGAATTTGCCAAGGCACTGGGGCGTTTGCCCATATTTCCTGGGACGAAAGAACAAAAAGGGCTAACGCTTTTTTCACTCTCAACCTGACACACCTCAACCAAGCTTGATTAAGTCATGAATACCCATGCGGGTCAAGGGTTCTAGAGGGTGAAAATCAGTGTTGCGAGGCTAAAATAAATGAAATAACCAATCACATCTGTGAGCACTGTGAGCATGGGGCCTGCCCCAATTGCAGGGTCCATGTCCATTCGACGCATGAACATAGGGAAAACCACACCGGCAACACCGGCAAGGATCACGTTAAATACAACTGTGCCGCCCAGAATAAGCCCAATGCGGTAGTCACTTTCCCAGAAAGATGCCAAAATTCCGAACGAAAGCCCAAAAATGACACCGTTCAAATTCGCAACGGTGGTCTCTTTGATAATCGTGCGCAGTTGATTTTCCTTGCGTAGTTCTTGGGTGGCGATCGCCCGAACGATAACGGTTATGACCTGTAGTCCTGAGCTTCCTGCCATGGCGCCTGACACAGGAAGATACACCGTAAGTGCCGGAATCTGATCAATGAGCGTGCGAAAATTACTGAGTACAAGCACGGATATAATGACGTTTCCCATAGTAATGAGGAGCCAAGGTATACGCTGAAGCGTTGTCTCAAGAGGGTTTGCGTAAAAGTCAGATTCACGAACACCTGCAAAATTCAACAGGTCTTCTTGGGCTTCTTCGGAAATAATATGAACAACATCATCAACTGTCAGCATACCAATGATGCATCCTTTTGAATCGACAACTGGTGCAGAAACAAGCCCGTACTGGCGAAAAAGCTGGGCGACTTCTTCTTGATCCATGCCTTCAGGAATGAGGCGTAAATTGTCATCGGTGATCTTCGCAAGGGGTGTCTCGCGTTTTTCTCTGATCATTTGCGTAAGTGAAACAATGCCTTGGGGTTTGTCTCGTGTGTCAACGATGTAAAGATCATAATACGTGTCGGGAAGGTCTTCCGTTCGTCCAATATAGTCGAGGGCTTCCCCCACCGTCCAAAAACCAGGAACGCACGGAACATCGGTTTGCATGATGCGCCCCGCAGTTTTTTCAGTGTACTGCAAGCCTTTTTCAAGGGTTTGGCGGTCATCTTCGGGGATGCGACTGAGGGCGCGTTCTTTAACGTCTTCATCAAGTTCTTCAATAAGCTCAACCGCGTCACCTGTGTCCAGCTCTTGAATCGCATTTGCAACCTGTTCAGCGCTGAGTTTTCCAAGCACCAAGGGACGAAAATGATCTTCCAGTTCCGCCAACACATCAGGAAGTAACTGAGGAGGGATTCGCGGGATGAATTCTTCACGATCAAGAACATCAACAAGCTGAATGATGGTTGCTATTTCCGAGGGATGAAGGGGTTCAAGCGTTTTTTTAAGGCGTGACCATTTGCGCTCAGCAATAAGTGTTTTGACACTTCGAAGAAGCTCAGAGCTTACACCCATCTGGGTCTGTTGATTGTGTTGTGTCTCACGACTCATATTGTGACGTTCTTCATTACTCACCTATCAAATCTAATGTAACAGGGTTTTACCCAAAGGTCAGGAAGAAACTGGAGGGGATGCCTTCATTTCTGATTCAACAGCGGCAAGTGCTGCCATATTGACGATATCTTGGCTGCGGGCGCCGGCCGTCATGATGTGTGCAGGCTTATCAACCCCTAATAACACAGGTCCAACACTCTCAGATTCTGAGATATACTTGGCCGTGTTAAAGGCAATGTTTGCTGAGTCCATATTCGGACAAATGATCAGGTTTGCACGTCCACACAGAGGTGATTCGGGCATTAGCCACTGGCGTACATCCGGATCAAAGGCGGCTTCAGCTTGCATCTCTCCATCAATTTCAAGATCCGGCCAGCGTTCGTTCACAAGTTTCCGGGCATGATCCATTTTGCGAGCAACAGGGAGGCGACTTGAGCCAAAATTTGAGTGTGAAACGAGGGCGATCTTTGGTGTGAGACCAAAATGTTTCACATGCTCACTGGCTAAATAAACAATATTCGCAAGTTGTTCAGCTGTTGGATCAGGGTTGACGAAGGCATCACCAATAAACACGAGACCCTTAGGGGACATGAGAATATTTAGTGATGTTAGCAAGCACGTACCTTCTTGAGGGCCAAGTATATTGAGCACATGCTTGAGGTGCGGGCGGTATAATCCACTGGGCCCCGCAATAATCGCGTCAGCATCGCCCTTTTTCACCATTAAGCAGCCAATTACGGTGTTGTTCGTGCGCACAATCGTTTGCGCATTGTCCGGCATGACACCTTTGCGTTTGAGGAGCGCATGATAAAGCTGCCAATATTCTTTGTATCGAGGGTCGTCTTGAGGATCGACGAGTTCTGCATCCCGTGAAAGATCAAACGGCAAGTTGAGGCGGCTATGTCTTTTTTCAACGACACTGCGGCGGCCAATTAATACG
>CAYGTJ010000060.1:0-6641 GCA_964352755.1 uncultured Alphaproteobacteria bacterium | reverse complement strand
TCTTCATAATTTCGGTCGCAGGTGTTTCATGATTTACGTGCGAAACGAATTGCCCGTTTGGTGCCATAATGTAGACAACTGATGAGTGATCAATCGCGTAGTCAGTGCTTTTGTCATCCTCAATTTCCCGTGAAAATACGCGATACTGCTTTTTAATATGCGAAATTTGTTCTTTCGTTCCGGTTAATCCGATGATTTTTGCGGGATAGATCTTTAAATATTTCTTCATCGTTGCGGGTGTATCACGCCCATAATCAACGGAAATAAAAACAGTTCGAAATTTTCTGCGCTGATCTGGCCGTAGCATTCCAAGGGCATCACTAATGTTTATAAGGGCTTGCGGGCAAATATCAGGACAAAATGTATATCCAAAATAAACGATTGCATATTTTCCGTCGAGATTCTTCTCGGTAAATGGGTTTCCTTGGGTATCGGTCAGGGTGAATGCGCCGCCAATTTTGGGAATACCTTCGTTGTGTTTGCCTATCACCTGCGCATTTAGCTGGTCATTTTGCTGGTTTACGGGGATATTTACCGTTGTATGACGATACATGCGATAACCCAAACCAACGGCAAGAATCAAGACAACAAGACGTAAAATGATTAAATGATTTTTTTTTCGCACAGAATATCCTATATAAGAGATTGATAGCGTAATTAAGAGTTAAACCCATTCGTACACATATACTTTCATACACTGATAGTTCCGTGCAACAGATTTGTGAGGATTTACATCTAAATAGGTGTGTGGCCTTGCCAAGTGAGACTGTTTACGGATTGGCCGCCAATGCGCATAGCGATACAGCCGTTGCCAATGTGTATGCACTGAAAAACCGCCCCCAGGTGAATCCGCTTATTCTGCACGGGGCGTCGCTTGAAATGCTTTCGGATTATGCTGAGTTTACAGACTTAGCCAGGGAATTAGCCGCACACTTTTGGCCAGGGCCATTGACGTTGATCCTTAAGGCCAAAAAAGGCATCAGTGCGCTTGCGCGAGCAGGGTTAGATACGGTGGGTGTGCGAGTGCCGAATCATCCTGCATTTCTTGATGTACTGACCAGGTTTGATGCGCCAGTGGTGGCACCAAGTGCAAACCCATCAAACTATCTAAGTGCTACAACTGCAAACGATGTTTCCCAAGGGTTTCGTCTGCAATCAGGGTGTACCAATGATGCGCCCCAGAAACTACTGAATATTCTCGATGGCGGCATGTGCAGTAAAGGCATTGAATCAACAATTCTTGATCTGACGTCAGAGCAACCACGACTTCTGCGCCCAGGCGCACTTTCACGTGAGGAGATAGCCACCGTTACCCCGACGATTGTTGGAAATAGTTCTGGAAAAATCATTGCACCGGGGCAGTTGAAAACACATTATGCCCCAGGGTTTCCTCTGCGCTTAAATGCAATCGCGCCTAATCCGGGCGAGGCATGGATAGGGTTTGGGATTGATAATCATCAAGGGGAGCTCTCAGACGAAAGGCTCATCACAAATCTTAGTGGGCAAGGGTGTTTGATTGAGGCGGCGCGCAATCTGTTTAACGTCCTTCACCAACTAGATCGTTTGAATCATTTGGGTGCGGTTTCGTTTCGTGCATGTGCTGTGGCAAAAATTCCACAGATTGGCCTTGGAATAGGAATAAATGATCGTTTAATGCGTGCAGCTACACCACGAAAAAACTAAGATTATAGGCGATATCGATGTTTCTGAAAGTCAATTAAAAAAAGTTTTTTTGAGCTAAGTGAGCAAACCACCTAAAAAAATGCAGCTTCCCGAAATTTCAATACGTGAAGCAAAAAAAATTCATGTGTTATTGAAATGCAAAAAATGATACTTATCTATTAACAATAAACTTTTCTACACGTTTCTATGAAACTAAGCGGGGAGATCACGCAGTGTTTATCTCTCCTGTAACCTATGAGGTCTTACTTATGCGACAAGAATCACTTTTCCATTCAGGAGAACATGTTATTTATCCGGCGCACGGCGTTGGTATCGTGAAAGATATCGAGAAACAAAGTGTAAGCGGTTTTGACATTGAGCTATTAGTTATCAATTTTGACCATGAACGCATGACAGTGCGCATCCCCGTGGCAAAAGCAAAAACAGCTGGCCTTCGTTCACTCAGCACGCAAAAAGAAATGCGCGATGCTGTTCGTGTGCTCAATCAAAAAGGCCGAATTAAACGGACAATGTGGCCACGTCGTGCACAAGAATATGAAGCCAAAATCAATACCGGATCACCACAAATGTTAGCTGAGGTCTTGCGTGATCTTTATCGTCAAGATGACCAGAACGAGCAATCCTACAGCGAACGTCAAATGTATTTGTCAGCATTGAATCGCCTAGCGAAGGAATATGCGTTGGTTGAGAACATGGGTTCTGATTCTGCTGTAAAAGCGCTAGAAAGTAAGTTACAAAAGAAAGAAGACTAATTTTCTCTCGTACTGTGCGTTGTGCTTATCTGTTTATAATCTGTTGGGGGATAAGTTTTGCCGTTGATGCGGCTCAAACCCTTACTCTGCCACGATTCGCGTCACTGCGTAGTGACTATGTGAATGCGCGTGTTGGTCCTGGCGAGACATATCCGATTGAATGGGTCTACACACGCCATCGTTTACCATTAAAAATTCTTAAAGAATATGACACCTGGCGCCTAGTCGAGGATCAAGACGGGCACAAGTCATGGATTCATAAACGAATGCTTAGCAGCATGCGCTCTGTAGCTTTCGTCAGTGTGACGCCTGTAAAGTTATATCGCTATGCCGAAAAAAAATCTCACGTCATCGCACGGATCGAAAAAGGTTCCGTGGCCTTGCTGGACAAGCAAAAAGGGGATTGGGTGCGGATCAAAATAGATACACGTGTTGGCTGGGTAACCCAAGATGCGTTATGGGGAATTAAATTCGAATAGCAATTGTTGATTCGTACTACTTAAGTATAAACATTTATATAAATACACATCACAGTAAATAATATATCAGAAATTCCTCATAACATTAATTAAAATTTAACTGATAACTTTTACTATATGTATAACTGTTAATATTTATAGGCATATTGTTGTGAAGCGAACTTACATCGACACAATCGCTTTAATGGAAAAGCTTCATCGATTATTTCTTGAGGTGATTAAGGCTTATCTTGAGCGCAAGGATATTCAAGACATTAATAACGTTCAGTGTTTTATTCTTTACAATATTGGTGATGCACGGCTCACCGTTGGTGAAATTAGCAATCGTGGCTATTATATGGGCTCAAATGTTACCTATAATCTAAAAAAGATGATTGAGAATGGGTACATTGATCAAGAGCAATCAGCCCACGATCGCCGCTCAAGCCATGTAAAACTGTCAGCTAAGGGGCTAAAGTTTTACAAAGGATTTGAGGAACTATTCGATTTACATGTGAAAAATCTTAATGCAAACGGTTTGACGGAGGATTCATTAAGCGATTTATTCAAGAAACTCCAAAAACTTGAGGGTTTCTGGTCATTCATGGTGACCCACGATATTCGTTATTAACGAATACACTTACGTCTCTTTTTCGGTTTCCTTCTGAGTGCGTGGCTTTTTCACTGGTGAAGGGTTTTCCTTTGCCGGGGAATCACTTTTCTCTGCACTGGCTTCAGGTTTTTTGCGAGGGCGTCTGCGTGGTTCTGGCTTGGGTGAGGTCTCTTCTTCCGTTGGTGCTACTTTTTGCACAGCTTTGGGCTTCGCAGGAGGTTTTTTCGCTGGTTCTTTTTGCACATCAGCAACATCAGTTTCTGATAAATCTACCTCAAAATCTGATGCCGTCGTTTCAATCTCAATAACGTGCGCTGAAACAGATGCATTTTCCTGCGGTTTTGAGTGCTGTCGTGAATCAGATGGTCGTGATGTGTTGTTCGAAGATACATCTTCACCACTATCAGTAACAGACTCAGCAGGGGGCGCAAACGCATCAACGATACGTGTGAAGTGATCGATGTGTTGCATGTAGTATTCGTATTGAACGATGTCTTGGTTTTGGCGAGCGTCACGGGCAAGTGAATTGAAATGATCAATCTTTTTGACGGCTTGGTCGCGCGTTCGGGCAGAATTTCCATTATTGTTTCCGCGATTGGGGCGGTTTTTAAAACGGGCATTACGGGGGTTTTTCCCGCGCTTATTCATCGTGTTCATGTTCATTGAGATATACAGTTCATTTGGTTCAGCTCTGGGTCTTAAGCAAAGCCAGATGCTGTGAATTTCGCTTAAGTACCATGAGTTTAATCAGAATGCAAGCGTTCAGTCTTTTCATGCATTTCTTGCGCTTCAAGGCTAAGTGTTGCAATGGGGCGTGCTTCGAGGCGAGGTATACCAATAGGTTCCCCTGTTTTTTCGCAGTAACCATAGCTTTTATCGTTCACGCGCTCGAGTGCTTCATCTATTTTAATAAGCAATTTACGACCGCGATCACGTGTGCGCAATTCGAATGAGCGGTTCACTTCACTCGTTGCACGGTCAGTAAGATCAGGCTCGTTTGTTACTTCTTCTTGAAGTTGGGAAATTGTTTCCGCAGACTCAGAGATAATATCATCTCTCCAGCTTAAAAGTTTCTGACGAAAGTATTCAAGCATATTCGGGTTCATGAATTCCTCGTTCTCAGAAGGCCGATAATCAGGAGCCAGAAGAACAATGCTTTCTTCACCGGTGTCGCGTGTGTTTTTTTCGAGAGTTTGTGTCATCAGTATATCGAGCAAATTAAAAGTGCCCTTAACATATGATAAAATACGCTAAATTTCCAGAACATTTTTATTAAAAAAGTCCATATGCTGCGCTTTTTGCCCATTCATTTGCATGGTACACTATAATGATTTTAGGATTACGTGACCGTGAAAAATAGCCGAAGATTTGCAGGAAAACCCCTTACAGAGGGTGATACAAAAAAAGCACGTAAAGAAACGTCTTGTGGTAACTTCTGGCATTGGGGAAATCTGTTCCCAAGAATTAAACATGCTGTGGTGCTTATTCGTGTGCTTTTTTACGCATTTATTGTGTTGACATCAATTCTTGTGGGTGCTGTTACGTATATTCACAAATTTCCGCTGACGGTAAAAAAACCACCGGCATTTCTTCAATATGTTCTGAATACGCGTATTCCTAATTATCAAATCAGTGTTTCAGATATGCAGCTAACCTGGGACATGACCGTACGTGCGTTCGTTGCGAAGACGTCGAATGCCAAATTTACCCCACGTAGAGATGGTCTTCCGGCAACCACAATCCCCCAGCTTGAGTTACATTTTCCAATTAGTAAGTTATTACGATTTAACTTTTTCCCTGGGTTGATAAGTATCAATAAGCTTGCGCTTGCGCTTGATATCCCTGAGACTTCAGGTGATGCCGATTATTTGAGTGCACTGCGAAACGGGCTTGGTTTTATTAAAGATATTCCTGATATAAGTATCCACCAGGCGGAGTTGACTTTTAATCTGCCTGCCAAAAAAACACAGATTAAACTGAACCTCGTTGGTTATAAAAGTAAAGATTATGTCCGGGTAGTTGCAACACTGCCGGCACTTGATCCAAAACAATTTAGTATTGAACTCCTCAGTCATGACGCCATTTCTTTGGACGCGTCGGTGGTTCTTGATACGATGATACCATCACGTGTGCTGGATGCACTCAAGGTAGTGCATACGGAAATTCCTTCTGAGTGGATTCCTATCATAAAAAGTATCCCCAATGCTATTACAGGTAAATTGGGTGCCCGCTTTCACAGTGACAAAGGGTTAACGGCTTTATTCACAGATTTTCAGATAGGTGAAGGGGCGATTCATTTGCAAGCCCTCCACAAGAAACCGTATCAACTAAAGCACGCACGCATAAAAGCACGTTACGGATTAAATGGGATATCTGTTGAAAATACAGATATCATCCTTCCTGAGGGAAAAATTGCTGTATCGGTAAGTGCGCCTTATAAACAAATGAAAGGCTATTATGAGGGCACGGTTAGTATAAAGGGCATTGATATTGATGTGGCGGGACTTAAAAATGTTTGGCCAGAAGACATTGCGGCCAGTACGCGCTCTTGGATTGTTGAAAATATAAGCAAGGGTAAAATTCCTAAAATCACGTGTAATGCCACCTATAAATCCTTGCGTTCACGGGGAAAAACAGGTCTTTCTATTGCGCCCTTGCTTGACATCAATAATCATAAGTTCACAGATCTTCACGGCGAATCGCAACTAACAGGTGCGGCTGTAGAGTATATGAATGGCATGCCTCTTGTGACAGATATTAACGCATCAGGACCATTCGATGCGAACACGTTTAACCTCACGTTTACACAGGGAAAAAGTGGCGGCATTTCTGTGATTGGCGGAGATATGACAATTTCAGGCCTTCGTGAAGACGATCAAGCCATACGCATAAACATTACAACAAAAAGCACCCTGCAAGACGCGTTGGCGCTAGCAAATGAAAAACCTCTTCGCTTTCTTGATGATTATGATATATCCCCAACGAATTTTTCAGGGGACGTTCACACAAAACTGAGGCTTGATTTTCCTTTAAGTCAGGATGTAACACCCGCGGTAATTCGAGCCCGCGTCGCGGCAAAGGCCACACATGCACAAATGAAGCAAATTATTGATGGATACGATTTCCCCTTAGATG
>CAYGTJ010000059.1:0-6676 GCA_964352755.1 uncultured Alphaproteobacteria bacterium | reverse complement strand
ACGTGTGGGTGGAGTCTTGCGGAAACCTTGACAAAAAAGACAGGCCTCTGCATGATGCCGCACAGAAAAAAAGCACGAAATAAATGTCCACGCTTATCGTTATACCTGCGCGCTTGCAATCGTCGCGATTACCGGAAAAGCCCCTTTTAGATATTGGAGGGAAACCGATGATTCTCCACGTGTGGGAACGCGCTGTTGCATCTAGTTTAGGTGATGTGGTTGTGGCATGCTGTCACCAGCGCACGGTGGATGTAATCACCCATGCCGGCGGCTTAGCCGTACTGACTGATCCTGATCTTCCCACCGGTACAGACCGGGTCAACGCCGTTGCTAAGGACATTGGTTTCAGCGGTGATTATATTGTTAATCTTCAAGGGGATATGCCCTTTATTGAACCCGCATGTTTGCAGGCATGTGTTGATGCATTGCGTGAAACTGATGTTGATATAGGTACACTCGGATGCCCGATTAGCACCCCAACCCAATGGAATGACCCTGACGTTGTCAAGGCGCTAACAAAGCCATTGCATACGAAAACTCTCGAAGCATATGACTTTACACGTGATAACCCTGAGGCAGATCATGCCCGTGCATATTACCATCTTGGCGTTTACGCTTACCGCAGGGAATCACTCGCACAATTCGTTTCATGCGCCCCCACCGTGCGTGAACAAGAACGCTCACTTGAACAAATGCGTGCCCTTGATAACCGTATGCGCATTGGGCTACAGATTGTGGACAGTTATCCCTTAAGTGTCGATGTACACGAAGATCTCATTCGTGCGCGTGAATACTTTCATACCCATAAAAAAAGAGCCTAGAAAATCTAGACTCTTTTAATTTTGTCTTCGTGATGTGGCGTTATTCTTCTGAAGAATCCGCAGCATCATCGCTTAAATCTGCTGTGTCCTCTGAGTCTTCTGTTACCGCCTCTGCTGGAACTTCTGAGGCTTCGACTGCATCAATCGCAACGTCAGATTCACTGGCGAAATCGCTGTCTTCTGTTACCGCTTCGGCTGAAACTTCTGAGGCTTCGGTTGCGTCACCTTCTGTGGCACCTATGCTTTCATCTACTGCGGAAGAATCCGTTTCCGAGGATGCATTGTCTGTAGCAAAATCGTGGTGAACCATCAATTTTAGCAAGTAACCACGCATTTCTTTCAACATAGTTTCAATACGTATCATGCGTTGACCATGTTTATGGCGTGGCTTATCACCTTTTTTCCAACGTTTTTTACCCTTTTGAGAGTCGAGAAAGCTTGATGCCACATCCGTTACGGTTGAATCAGCCTGAATGGAACTTGACGCACCATACGAAACGACGAGAGCAATAACTGCGGCTGAAATCGTGATTTTTTCGTGCTTATTAAACATGATTGTACTCCCTACAAAATCATAAACTTATTTTGATGAATTCTTTTTTGCGGCTTTGTGTTTGGTCTTTGCACTTTTAGTGGGGTTTCCTTCAGTCGTCTTATGTGCTTTTTGAGCGCGCGCAACAATAGCTGCTTTTTGTCCTTCACGAACAAGATTAAGATCGATCATAATAGCGCCATAAATTGCGGCACCCCCAACAAAGAGTAATAAAAAGTTTTTAGCCATAACAATTAGAAACAACAATATAAGGTATTATTGCCAAGATTTATTAATATTTGGTTAAATAATTAATTTTTTTACATATAATATTAGTAACTTTATTATTAATAACTAAGTATCTTATATTAAATAACTATCTATACTACATAAACAAAGTATTAGTTGTGAGAGAATTCTTGATATTGTGAAATTGCCTTATCAAGTTTAGCCATTATTTTTTCGCTTTCTGGGCTAGATTCTTTTAGCCAGGTGATAAACACAGGCGTGTAAAACCACAAAAACACCACCTCGTTAAGTGGCAAGTGATCTGAAGCATTCCCGCCAACAGCTGAAATCACCTGTTGTTCGCACGCAAATACGCGCGCAACACACGTAAAAGGATCCAATTGACTAAGATTTCGTTCATAGATTTTACACAACAACGGGCGATAGGTGCTTAAAACATCAAAACGACGCATCAAAACTTCAAACAAACGATCATGAATTGCTTGTTGTCCCTCTGAATCTGAGGGGGCATGATGCAGCGCTATTTTCGTTGCGTGTGCAAAAAGATCATGAATGTAGTCTTCTTTATACTTACTGAACGGATTATAATCTGTAAAATCCATATCATCGGGCAAACTTGCCGTAACCTCGTGGTAGGGCGCTTCATACCCATGTGATTGTAGGTAATTCAATACGCACACCAATGGCTGCGGTATTTCTGAGAATGATTGCGTGTTCATGAGGGACGTAATTCCCGTGCACGGGCAATAGCGTGCGTAAAGGCTTTTTCAAATGTCGTTCGCAAGCTATCATCACTGCGCATACTTTCAAGGCCGGCTTGCGTTGTGCCACCTGGACTTGTGACCTCATCACAAAGTTCCTCAACTGTTTTTTCAGCTAAAAGTGCAATCGTCCCTTGAAAGAGCTGACGCACCAGTACCACAAGATCATCAGACGACATCCCAACATTGCGGGCTGCTTGTGTATATTGCATGATGATATCAAAAATAAAACCTGAGCCCGAACCGAACACGGCAGTAAATACATCCATTTGGTCGTCTGTCTCACACCATATAAATGTTGATGCGGCACCAATCAATGTCTCGACCTGATGGCGATCAATCTTAGATAGCATTGCATCACTTTGTAACGCACACACACCCAAACCCGCACGCACGGGAAGATTTGGCATCACCCGTACAAATGAGGCGGCTCCTGATAACGTTTTTAATGAATCGAGCGTGATCCCTGCCGCAATGGAAATGCCCAGCGCGGATGAAAGAACCCCCCTATATTCAGGTAAAATTCCCGTTAACACGTGAGGCTTCACAGCAAAAACAACGATGTCAGGAGATGATTCTAGATCTGTGACAGAGGAAATCCACGGATCGTTCAACTCACCATCATGAGGCATTTCCGGTGACACAACGGTCACACGAACACCATCAAGTGCACGCCACGATGCACGCAATGCTGCCCCCATATTCCCATACCCCACCAGGAGCACATGCATAATCAGGCCTCACCAACTGTGTTAATCATTGCCATTGATGCCGCTTCTGAGGGGCTGCGGCTACCGAACAGGACAAATTGAAAGGCTGGGTAATATTTTTCACACATATCGATCCCTGTATTGATTAACTCCTCAA
Organism: uncultured Alphaproteobacteria bacterium; assembly: GCA_964352755.1. Lineage (GTDB taxonomy): Bacteria > Pseudomonadota > Alphaproteobacteria > JAUHZC01 > JAUHZC01. Next base: position 3,446 of record CAYGTJ010000059.1, on the reverse strand, counting down.
GTAAAAACTCACTAATGGTTCGGGTTCCGGGAAGAATTAACCCGTGGCGAAACCCAATGGTATTTGCTTCGGAAATAACTTCAAAGTGGCCAACAAGAATTTGCTCACTCACTCGACCACATAGTTCATACGCATTGGTGAGAAGTTCCCGGGATACTGTCAACTCTTCACTTGTGATCACAAATTGCAAAATACCGGCATTCGTATCCCAGAGGAAATGCACACTATACACGCCCCACTTTCCAACAACATCAGCAATAACCTCGCTGTCTGAAGGGCGTTGCGTTGGCCACTCTTGGACATTAAAAAGTTCCTCGATCGTATCTATTGGGTTGCTTTCCACAATGTCTCCCTTTCGTGGGTGTTAGGTGCCTTGCGAATGCTACTTACTCGCGGTCACTGGGTTTTTTTCAGCAAGATTACTATTATAGACCTTGCGAAAATCATCAACGATTTGCGCTGTTTCATCTGTTGGCAATCCAACAGAACGCAAAACAGCCGTCGCAAGTTTCAAGCTTGGCTCAAGGTTTTCAGGGACAGCAACATAAACACCGCTGTTTGTGAGTTTTTCATAATGATCATCATTTCGCATACGGACAAAAACGTTTGCGTGGGGGAAACTCCGTCGTGACATTAAACACGCCCGCAGAGCACTCGACGGTGAGTCCAAACTGACCACAACACCGTTTGCCTTATCCGCAGATAGCGTTTTCAATACATGACTACGTCGGCCATCACCAAAAAATACCGGGTATCCCTGGGATCGTCCCTCACTTACCTTTGACATATCATTATCAATGGCAACATACGGAATCATACGCTCTGTGAACAATTGCCCCAACAGGCGCCCAACGCGACCAAAACCGATAATAATGACGTGATTACGCAAATCTTCAATCTCAGAAACCGCTGCGTTAAGTGTTGAATCTGCCTCTTTTAGTAACAACTTTGATTCGATCACACGCCCTAGTGATGCAAGTGTTGGGGTAAGTGCCATGGAAATTAGCACAACCAAGTAAACGAGTGCCGCCACCTCACCGGCGATCAACCCCATTTCAATTGCTGGATTGAACAGAACAAAAACAAACTCCCCACCACCGGCAAGAATAAGACCCGAGCGCAACGCTGACCCATGGGGTAGACCAAACGCCAAGCTTAAGAGATAAATAATCAGTGTCTTCGTCACAATCATCGCCAACACCAAACCGGCTATAAGGAAGGGATGTTCCGCCAGTAAACCGAGATTAATGGTCATGCCAACTGCCATGAAGAATAACCCCAAAAGCAACCCATGGAAAGGCTGGATATCAGCTTCGACCTGATGACGATACTCTGTTTCTGACAAAAGAAGCCCTGCCAAGAATGCCCCTAATTCCATTGAAAGCCCCGCACGTTGGGTGAGCGCACCAGTTGCCACCACAAGTAAAAGAGTCGTTACAACGAAGAGCTCTTGATTTTCAAGACTTGCAATCCACCGAAAGATCGGCCGCAGAATCGTGCGACCAATAAGAATAATCCCAACAAGTGCCAAAAATGCCCGCAAAACTGCCGCTCCCAATAGGTGGAGCATATCACCTGAGTCACTGGCCATCACCGATAGCAGCATCAAAAACAGTACGACCGCTAGATCTTGAAAAAGCACAATCGAAAACGACACCCGCCCAAAACGTGAGGCTGATTCACCCCGCTCAGTGAGCACCTGAAGCACAACCGCCGTTGAGGACAGAGACAGACCACACGCCAACAAAACCGCAGATTTGGGATCAAATTGAAAGAATCGCAATGTCAAAGCCATCACACAGCCTGTAACAAAAACTTGCAAGAGACCAAGGCCAAAAACATACCGCCGAAGAATCTTAAACCGATGCATCGGCATTTTTAAGCCAATGACAAATAGAAGAAAAATAACGCCAAACTCACCAAGGGTATGAGCGCCCTCATGTAGACTAATAACACCAACGGCAAAGGGGCCAATTGCCGTACCAGCAAACAAGTAACCAAGGATTGGACTCGCTTTAAGCCAGCGAAAAATGGAAACAACCACGACTGCTGATAGCAAAAAAACGATTATATCATGATATAAATTATAGTGTTGCACAGCCACCCCAGTTCATCCTTTATCAAACTAAAGGTTTTTCAGTGGTTTGGGAAGCCGCAACACTAAAAACTTTCACTGTTAATTTGACAGGACGAACAACCTGTTGCGATCAGGGCTTCAGAGGGTTACGTGGATGTTTTTTTATCCAACGCTCAGACGCGGTTACAATCCACAACGCCACCACAATAACGACACCTCCACTAAGACTTCCTATGTGCAAGACGTCTCCAAAATAAAAGAGGCCAATCAGAATACTAAAGGGATAACGGATAAACTTATATGGCGCCAAATATGAGGCCTCCGCCAAAATATACGCAACCGTAATAAAATACATGCTCATAATACTGACGAGACCCACAGAACAAAGAGAGAGATAATCACCAGCCGTAACTGGTGTCCATTCACACATCACCCAGGGGATTGAACACACCATCATGATACCGTACAGCCCCAACATTGAGGGAATGGGGCCATCTGTGCGTCCGGTTTTACGCACAATAAGCACACTCACCGCAAAACAAAATGCAGCACCTAACGGATAGAGCGCATATTCATTAAAATTGATACTTCCAGGCTTCACGATTAAGAGTGCCCCTAAGAACCCCCCAAGGGTTGCCAACCAACGAATGGGTGAGGCTTTTTCATTGAGCAGTGCAACGCCACCAAACAACCCCCAGAACGCACTGGTCAATGAAAGCGCCGTTGCATCCGCAATCATGAGATGTTTTAACCCTACAACAGAAAGATAATTCCCAAGCAAACCGATAAATCCACGAATAATGTGGAGCCCCCACGCCTTAGCACCGCGAATGACCGCAGGAAAAGCCGCCGCAACGATTATCAACACACATGATGCGACGAGCCCCTTAAAAAACAGAATTTGCATCGGGGGGTAACATTGACTAAGCTGCCTAGCAAGGATGTTTGACAGCAACGCAAATGCCGCTGACAAAACCAACGCAATACTTCCGTAAGCATTTCGCGTGACTTGCGGCAGGTTTAATAAATACGCAAGGCTCATTCAAATGAATCTTATAATTGTTGGCCTTGGTTATGTGAGTTATTACGTCTATCAACTTATGTCAAGTCACCAGAATGTACACAACATATGGGCAACCAGTAGAAACACTGGTAATTCCCCACATAAAGAAATATTCGGTGAAAATTTACTTGCCCTCAATCAAACACACAAAATCTCCTCAGACATACTCTCTGACGCGACTCATATCCTCATCACCACGCCGCCCCATGAAGGAACAGATCTTTTTTTTAGTCGCCACGGTGGTGATCTTGCAAATCTTTCGCAGTTGAAATGGGTGGGTTATATTTCAAGTACATCCGTGAATGG
>CAYGTJ010000058.1:4014-6696 GCA_964352755.1 uncultured Alphaproteobacteria bacterium | reverse complement strand
TTCCTGTGCTAAGCGCACCCTTTTTAAACAAGCGCGTGGAAAGCCCAAGATCTGAATAATCTTCAATATGTGCACGACGCATTAAGGCACGCATTTCCCCTTGTGATTTTTTTGCAATGCGATCAGACCGCAGTTGCATCCGAATTTGCTGGCGAATCAGATCATCACCTGAGTACGCTTTTTTCCCCAACAGCACAGAAATATACCAACCTTCATCACGGGAAATGAGAGGCGCTGTTTGACCGAGTATTGCGTTCTTAAAGCTTTTGAGCATTATCGGTGAAAGCTGGTCACCTGTGACATGTTCACGGCTTTTAATCTGCACATTTTTGGTGCCCTTCAATAAACTGCGCAACGTCTTTTCGGAGGTTGCTGTTTTGTGGATCGTCGGGATCTTCCGTTGCAAGCGTTTGAGCTCAATCGGATCACCAGTTTTCGGTCGCGGAATAAACGCCTCAACATACGAATAATATGTCTTCTGTTGAATTGCAGGTGCTGTTTGTTGTTTTTCCAGTAATTTCACAATGTAAAACGAACGGGCAAGTGTAATAAGAGCCGACGTTTCACCAATATCTAGATCATTAATTCGTGATTTCAGTTCAGGGTCAAGGGCACTCGTTGCAATCCATCCGACATCTCCCCCGGATATGGCCGTGGGTGCCTGCGAAATTTGCTGGGCAAGGGCACGAAAATCCGCCCCATTATCCAAATGTTGGAGAACCTCATACCCTGTTTGTTCGGCGCCGGCACGCACTTCATCCGAATCAAAGGGCAAAACAATCTCGTAAAAACGTACGTGGGGCTGAGCTTGTTGTTTTTTCACCAAGGCAAAATTCCGATTTACTTCGGCGTCACTTGGGGTAAGAAAATTCTTAAAACGCTCTGAAATAAGCATTTGCCACGCGTAGTTCGCCAGAACATTCAGACGTAACACCCGCAAACTAATTCCTTTATCGGTGACCAACTTTTTGAAAAAGCCAGGTTTTTTATCATTCATCCGCTCAAGACGCGCCAGCGCATCATCAAATTCTTTATCCGAAAACTTAATACCAAGATTTTCAATATGATTCAGCTGAAGCATTTCCCGCACCAACAGGTGTAACGCCTGTTTTTTATGTGCCTTGCGCAGTTCCGGCGTGTCCTCTTGTCCCGTAAACAAAAGCAGCAATTGAACCTTGTTATCCAGATCAAAACTTGTGATCGGTTTGTCATTAACGGTGGTGATCACCTCATGATTTGCATGTAACCCATTTGTAGTGATGGCTAAATAAATTGCCAAGAGTGCGAAATAACGGTAGAAAGTGCGAAAGGTTTGTGTCTTCATCTCAATACGGTGCAACCTAGGATTTAATTAATTCAGTTATGTATGTTTATTAGTACGCGATACATATTCAAGCAACTTCTTTTTACAACGACAGTTGTGATATCTGTTATATCATTTACGGTTTGGCTTGCCCAGACCCTTCGGTTTACAGAAGTAGTTGCGCAAAAAGGCTTGCCGATCGCAAGCTTACTTAAACTATCAGCGCTCATTTTTCCTGAGGTGTTGATGGTGGTGCTTCCGTTTGGGTTTTTGATTAGTGTTCTTTTCGTGTTTTACCGCATGGAAGGGGATAATGAGCTCGTGATTCTAAAGGCCACCGGATTTAGTAATCTTAATCTCATACGCCCCATTATTTACAGCGCGTGTATTTTGTTCGTGGTACTAGGTGTTCTCACCACAATCATTGCGCCAAAGACAAACCAAATTTTTGTGCGAACCTATCATGATCTTCGCAACTCAACGCCGAGTTTTTATATTCAAGATCGTCAGTTTATTAACTTTGATAAGCTAACAGTATACATTCGCCACGCGCAAAAAGACGAAAAACTTCAAGGGCTTCTTATTCATGATACGCGCGGGGGCAGTTCAACAATCACTGCACGTGAGGGTCACTTCGTGCGCAAGGGCGAACGTCTTCAAATGACGCTTTACGATGGTGTTCGCTATGAAAAAAACACGCAATCATCAAAACCGGCTCTCCTGACGTTTGAGAAATATGACGTAATCGTTAATGATCAAACGGCAACAAAAGATTCTTTGAAGGTAAACGTGCACAGCCAAACAACCCGAGATCTTCTGAAATACCCACCGCACCTGAGGACATATTTTTCCCAAAAACAGGCCTATGCGGAACTTCACAAGCGCTTTTTGTTTCCTTTCTTGATCATTCTTTTTGGACTCTTTGCAGGGGCAACAATGTTACTGGGACAAAATCGCCGGGGTCAACGCTATGGAAAAGCTTTTGTTGCGGTGATGCTGTCCGTTGTGACCCAGGTCATGCTTGTGACTATTTTGGGCATTGCAAAGCGATACATTTGGGTAGGATTTATGGGATACGCACTCGTTTCTGCCCTAATCATTCTGACCGTTATTACGCTTTCGTCTCCGTTACGCCTCTGGTCTCAAAAGCGTTGGCTTCAGTACCTCTTGGCTAAGGGGTGGCGCCGATGATTTATCTGTCTTGGGGAATTTCACGCTATTTAATGAAGCGTTTTTTTGGATGGCTTGCGGCAACGACCTTTGTTTTTATGTCCTTGGTTTTTATTATTGATCTCATGAGTATTTTTCGACGTGCATCAACACTTCCTGATCTACGAACGAGTCTGATTGTGAAGATGGGTTTGTTGCGCATGCCGTAT
>CAYGTJ010000058.1:0-4004 GCA_964352755.1 uncultured Alphaproteobacteria bacterium | reverse complement strand
ATTGTTCTCCTCATCGCGACGATGGTGTGCATATGGTCGCTTAATAGAAAAAATGAGCTCGTTGTGATCAAAGCAACCGGCGGATCGTTTCGTCAAATTTTACTGCCGATGATTGGGGTGGGCTTTGTTCTGGGGCTTTTTGATTTGACTATCATGAACCCTGCGGCACGATTTATGATGAAGCGCTATGAAATTCTTGAAAGCCGGTATCTGCAACAAAACGATCAGCAGTTTTTGATCTCTGAGAATGGCATTTGGACACGCCTCATTGAAACGAATCACTCCCGTGTTTATCGTATTGGTGCCATTAATCGCGACACAGGACAACTGTCAGATATATCAATTCTTTTCTTTGATAAAGATGGGTTGGCGCTTGAGCGTCGCATAGATGCAACATCAGGAAAATTTGATACCAATGGATATCTACGGCTCAATCAAGGATGGGATGTAACACTTGGTGGGGAGCCCATGAGTTTCCAACAGCTCAAAATTCACTCGCAGCTCCAGCAAAAAGACATTGAAGAGCGTTACCTGAATCCAAAACTGCTCTCCTTTTGGCAGATTCCGGGCGTTATTCAACTGCTTGATAGATCAGGAATATCAACAGATTCCTATCGCTTGTACTGGCACGCAACCTTGGCACGATTGATATGGGCACTGGGCATGATACTGACGGGCGCCATGTTTTTGATGCGCCCTCTGCGCGAGGGGGGGCTTCTGCGTTCGTGTGTATTGACACTTGGAATTGGCTTGTTTCTCTTTATTTTTCGCGAGCTCGTTTTGGCAATGGGGTTGTCGGGAACACTGCCAATCTACATAAGTGCATGGGTACCTGCTGGGTTCAGTTGGTTTTTACCGCTTGCGCTATTAATTCATGAAGAGGACGGATAATGCACAAACGACATACATGTTGTTACATGTGGTGTGCAGTACTTTTGATTACTGTTGCATCGATGCTTACTGCAAAAACATCTGCAAAAGACTCAGACGTGACCCCTAAAAAACGCACGGGCATTGTCTTTCGCGCAGATCGCATTTACGTGAGTGAAGACCCTGGAATTGTGCGCGCACAAGGCCACGTGGTGATAGCCAATAAAGGCATGTTAGTCCGCGCCGATAACATCACATATGAGAAAGTAAATGATAAGGTAATTGCAATAGGAAACGTGCAAATTGAAACGCCTGAAGGCAACACGTTTTTTGTTGACCATGCCTTGCTCACCGATGGGTTAAAAAAGGGATATGTCAAACGCATCCGGGCACTTCTTGACAGCAATGCAAAACTCACCGCCCTTGAGGGTGATTTTATTCAAGACACTGAGGCAAACATGAACTTTGCACGCTATTCACCGTGTAAGTTTTGCCGTCAAAACCCACATTCGAAACCTCTGTGGCAAATCCGTGCCCGCAACGCACACTGGGATATGAAATCTAAAGACATTTCCTATTCGGATGCCAGTTTTGAAATTTTGGGCATTCCTGTGATGTACGTCCCGTACATTTCTCATCCTGATCCAACGGTTGAACGACGCACAGGCTTTTTATCTCCAACAGTACGCGGCGGTCGTTTTGGTCATTTGGTTGAAACACCGTACTATGTGGCGATTGATCGCAAGCAGGATCTGTTACTAACCCCGGCCATTGGTACGCAGGCTGAAATTTTAGGGATGCGTTATCGAAGGCGTTTTCATAATTCTGAGCTCTCACTCGGCGGCAGTGCAGGTATTGCCCAAAAAAACAGACCCCGTGAAAAAGGCGGCACGCGCGCGCATATCGATTCGTCATTCAAAATGGATATCAATGAAACATGGCGTGGAAATATTGACGTAAAACGAACATCAAATAACAGCTATGCACGTTTGTATCCTGTGGTCGGGTTCAGCCGAGAACAGTTCTTAAAATCGAAAGTAAACACCGAAGGTTTTTACGAACGCATGTACATCAACGCGGAGGCAATTTCATTTCAGCCCCTTCTTGATAGTGACACCCCCGATACGGTTCCCTTAATAATGCCCTCGGTTGATATCAATTATCGCACAGCCCCCCAGTGGAATGATAGCTACTGGAGCATTGACGGAAACATCCTCGGTCTCAAACGCACACGGGGCGAATCCATTCATCGGGCACACGCCCTCACCCAATGGAATTTACCGTTCAGCACGCGCTTAGGGGACGAATATAAACTTGAACTTGGTGTTCGAACAGATGGCTACGTTTATCGTCCAGATAACACGGCGACCACCATTAAAACATCCTCAGTTTCCTCACGCCGGAACCTTTCGCGTGTGGTTCCTCATGCGGGCTTGAGCTGGAAACTTCCGCTGTTGGCACAGAATTTTCCACGGCCTCTTTTGATAACACCGATGGTGAGCATGATTCAAAAACCACGCAAAGATTGGAACAAAAAATTCCCTAACGATGATAGTCGTATTCGTGAAATTAGTGACATCAATCATCACGACACCAACCGCTTTGGGGGAATTGATAAAGTCGACGTGGGCAGCCGCATTAACTATGGGGTGCAAATAGCACTGCATAATATGGGGCTCAAACCAACAACACTATACCTTGGTCAAAGCTATAGTTATGGATATCCAACGGCCGACCAAGAACGCCCCATTGGGTCAACGCGCCGCCGTACTGACTACATCACGCGTATATATACGAATCCCCACAAATACGTTGATGCCTACTATCGCGGACGTTTCACAGAGGATAAATTTGCCGCCCGCCGCCATGAATTAACAGGTGCTCTGGGGGCTGATATTTTTAAGTTCAAATCAACGTTTGTCTTTATTCGTCGTGATAACCAACCTACGGATGAACATGGCCACCATCAACTTACCTCGTCGATTTCGTCACAAATGACGCGTAATTGGCACAGTGAAATCGGACTTACGCGCAACTTGAAAAACCCGAACAGAACCCTGAATCGTTTTGCACGTGTAACCTATGAAAATGAATGCCTGCGTGCACAGTTCAGCATCCAACGCAGCAGTTTCTTCGACACTATTTATTCGACATCTGGTATTACGTATATGGTACGCCTGCAGTTACTAACCTTTGGCAACACACATAAATTTAAAGACTAGTTAGTTCAGTTCCGATATCTGAAACGACCAACTGAGGGCGTTCCTGGCCATTCCATCGATTAAATCCAAGGCTGCCCAACAGATGACACGTCTTTCCCTTGTTCATGTGAATCATATCGCCCAGTAAACTTTGTGAGGTGCGAAACGCAATTCCCTCAAGACGTCCCCCGGCACTGTCCTCGAGTGTAAGACCGAGATGCTCACCCTTAATATCGCGAATATGCGTAATAATGGCGTTGGAAATAACGATCGTTGGTTGCGGATTTCCATTGCCGTAAGGTTCCATTTTTTCAAGCGTAGAAATGAGTTCATGATGAACGGCACTGGGTGAAATAACCAGATCAACCGCATGGGTGGGGTCTGCGATCGGGACATCCTTGGTAATGGCGTTGCTGCGATTTAAAAACGTTTCAATGTTGTCTTCGTGCAAACTAAGACCGGCGGCCATGGCATGCCCGCCCCCAGCTGTTAGCACCTTTTCGTTGACGAGATTCTGCATTAAATCTCCGACATTTATTCCTGGAATAGATCGTGCCGATCCTTTGACATCACTTCCGGTACCACAAAGAATCGCCACGGGGCGATTAAACTGATCCTTCAGACGACCCGCTACAATTCCGATAATTCCGGGGTGCCATGATGCATGATGGATTACCAAAAATGTTCGGTTCATTTCGACCTGTTCGGTGGCAATCTTTTGTGCGTGTGTGATCGCCTCTTTTTCCATGGATTTACGCGTGGTGTTGAACGTTTTTAATTGCCCAGCCAAGTGATTTGCCTCGGCCTCATTAGTACTGAGTAAAAGACGTGCGCCGGTGGTTGGTTCGCCAACACGCCCGCCTGCATTAATGTGTGGGCCGACCTGAAACCCAAGATGATACGCACTCTTAATGCTATCAAGACCAATAGCCT
>CAYGTJ010000057.1:0-6709 GCA_964352755.1 uncultured Alphaproteobacteria bacterium | reverse complement strand
CCGTAAAAAAATTGTGAAACGTCTCCAGTTGGTTGAGGCTTTTATGGAATCAGGATCAAAACCTGAGTGGATGGTTATGGATGTGATTCCTGTACTTCCTCCGGATCTACGCCCACTTGTTCCTCTTGATGGTGGTAGATTCGCGACATCTGATCTGAACGATCTTTACCGTCGTGTGATTAACCGTAATAATCGCTTAAAAAGGCTTCTTGAGCTGCGTGCGCCCGATATTATTGTGCGCAATGAAAAGCGTATGCTGCAAGAGTCTGTTGATGCTCTCTTTGATAATGGTCGTCGTGGACGTCCGATGGCGGGAACAAATAAGCGCCCGCTGAAATCTTTATCTGATATGCTAAAGGGTAAGCAGGGTCGCTTCCGCCAAAACCTTCTTGGAAAGCGTGTTGATTATTCAGGTCGCTCTGTTATTACCGTGGGTCCTGAGTTAAAACTACACCAGTGCGGATTGCCAAAGAAAATGGCGCTTGAGTTATTTAAGCCGTTTGTTTTCTCGCGCCTTGAGAAGTACGGACTTGCTGCGACAATTAAGGCGGCAAAGCGTATGGTTGAGCGTGAGCGCCCTGAGGTTTGGGATATCCTTGAAGAGGTTATCCGTGAACATCCTGTACTATTGAACCGTGCACCAACGCTTCATCGCCTAGGTATTCAGGCATTTGAGCCTAAGTTGGTTGAGGGAAAAGCAATTCAGTTGCATCCACTTGTTTGTACGGCTTTCAATGCTGATTTTGATGGTGACCAAATGGCGGTGCATGTACCGTTGTCGCTCGAAGCGCAGCTTGAATCTCGTGTTTTGTCGATGTCGACAAACAACATTTTGCATCCAGCAAATGGTCGCCCGATTATCAATCCTACAAAGGATATGGTTTTGGGAATCTACTACCTTTCACTTTCCCGGGAACAGGAAAAGGGTGAGGGGATGGTTTTCTCAACGCTGAGCGAAATTGAACACGCCCTGAGTGAAAAGTTTGTTTCGCTTCATGCCCGTGTTCGTGCACGTTATGAGTATCTTGATGAATCTGGTGCGCGTAAAACAAAAATTGTTCACACGACTCCTGGCCGTATGATTCTTGCTGACTCTCTTCCTCAGCATCCAAAACTTCCTTATGAATTGGTGGATTGTGAGCTTACTTCGAAAGAAATATCATCAGTTTTGGATGAGGTCTATCGTCACTGTGGCCAAAAAGAAGCTGTTATTTTTGCTGACCATATTATGGCGCTTGGCTTTAAATACGCTACTCTTTCAGGGGTTTCCTTTGGTAAGGATGACTTGGTTGTTCCTGAAGAAAAGAAAAGCCTTGTTGAAGAAACACGCACACGTACCAATGAGTATGAGCAACAGTTCTTGGATGGTTTAATCACACAAGGTGAGAAATACAATAAGGTTGTTGATGCATGGACAAGCTGTACGAACAAAGTCAGTGAAGCGATGATGAAGCGTCTGTCCAAGGTCGAACCTGGTCAACCTTTAAACTCAGTATACATGATGGCTCATTCTGGCGCGCGTGGTTCCGCCAACCAGATGAAGCAGCTGTCAGGTATGCGTGGTCTTATGGCAAAATCTACGGGTGAAATTATTGAAACACCGATTACGTCCAACTTTAAAGAGGGGCTAACGGTTCTTGAGTACTTCACATCCACGTATGGTGCACGCAAGGGTCTTGCTGATACAGCTCTGAAGACGGCGAACTCAGGATATTTGACACGACGTTTGGTTGATGTGGCGCAAGATGTAATCATTACTGAAAAAGATTGTGGCACTGTTAATGGATTGACTGTTGCTGCCATCATGGACGGTAGTGAGGTCTTAACACTTCTTTCAGAGCGCATTCTTGGACGAGTGCCAACTGAAGATGTGGTTGACCCAAACACGGGAGAAGTTCTTGCAAAGGCAAAAGAGATTATTGAAGAATCTCATATTCCAAGCATTGATGCATCTGCTGTTGAGCGTATCAAAGTCCGCTCTGTTTTGACGTGCACAACAAAAGTGGGCGTATGTGCCAATTGTTATGGGCGTGATCTCGCGCGCGGTACACCTGTAAACACAGGTGAGGCTGTTGGTGTGATTGCTGCTCAATCGATTGGTGAGCCAGGAACACAGCTTACTATGCGTACGTTCCATATTGGTGGCGCGGCACAGCGTGACACGGAACGTTCAAGTATTGAATCTGCAGTAGAGGGAACGCTCGCTTTTGCAAATAAGAATCTTGTTACGACGTCGGCAGGTACTGAAGTTGTGATGGGGCGTTTTTGTGAGCTTATTATTCTTGATTCTAAAAAATCTGAAAAAGCCCGCCATAGAGTACCTTATGGCGCACGGATTTTGGCAAAAGAGGGTTCTAAGGTTAAAAAAGCACAGAAGCTTGCCGAATGGGATCCATACACGATGCCAATTATTGCTGAAGCAGACGGTGTCGCAAGCTTTATGGATGTTGTTGATGGCGTCTCCATGCGTGAGGTGTTGGACGAGAGCACGGGCATGTCAAGTCGTGTAATAACAGATTGGCGCCAACATGCGCGGGGTGCTGAACTTAAGCCGCGTGTTGTATTGCGTGATGCTAAGGACAAGCAAATCAAGCTTCCTAATGGATCAGAAGCACGCTATTTCATGCCAGCGGACGCTGTTCTGGCTATTGAAGCGGGGACACAGGTTTCCCGAGGTGATACAATTGCGCGTATTCCCCGTGAATCTACAAAAACGCGGGATATTACGGGTGGTTTGCCACGTGTTGTTGAGCTCTTTGAGGCACGCAAACCAAAAGACCACGCAATTATCAGTGAGATTGATGGGCGCGTTGAGTTTGCAAAGGATTACAAGGCTAAACGTCGTATCGTTGTTCGTCCTATGGGTGAAGAAGGTGAGGCTGTCGAATACCTAGTGCCACGTGGAAAGCATATCGTTGTTATGGACGGAGATGAAGTCAAGAAGGGTGATGTCATCGTTGATGGAAGCGTTGTTCCCCATGACATCTTGCGTGTTCTTGGGCCGGAAGTCTTGGCTGAGTACCTGATTGACGAAGTTCAAGAGGTATACCGCCTTCAAGGGGTGAAAATCAATGATAAGCACGTTGAGGTCATTGTGCGTCAAATGTTGCAGAAGGTTGAGATTCAGGATCCTGGAGATACAACACTTCTTACAGGTGAGCAGATTGACAAGGATACGTTGGCTGAAATCAATGCAAAAGCAGATGCAGAAGGACAGCGCTTAGCTCGTGCCTTCCCTGTTCTTCAGGGGATTACGAAGGCGTCACTACATACGAAGTCATTCTTGTCTGCTGCATCGTTCCAGGAGACCACACGTGTGCTTACAGAGGCTGCCGTATCTGGAAAGATTGATACGCTTGAGGGACTAAAAGAAAATATAATCGTCGGTAGGTTGATTCCTGCGGGTACGGGTGCGGCCATGAATCGTATTCAAGCATCCTTAGAGAAGGGATCATCTGCTGAGGTGTTGGCTGATAATTAAAATTCTTAGGCTAATAAAAAGGAGGGGTGCGACCAAATTGCACCCCTTTTTTTTATGCTTGAGGAGTAATAATTGCGATTATTTGGAAAAATATGGGTTTTTTTTGCTTTTGCTATTGCGAAAGTGAGGAAATTCTATTATCTGTCAGGACACAAGATATTATTGCTTTAGAGGATAGGGTTAATGCCCACAATTAATCAGCTTATTCGCAAGCCGAGAAAGTCTCAGGCGCTTGCTGAAAAATCACCAGCACTTAAGGGATGCCCCCAACGTAGGGGTGTGTGTACGCGTGTTGGTACAGTGAAGCCAAAGAAGCCTAACTCAGCGCTTCGTAAGATTGCACGTACACGTCTGACGACTGGTGCGGAAGTTACAAGTTACATTCCTGGTGAGGGTCACAACCTGCAAGAGCATTCAGTAGTTCTTGTCCGTGGAGGGCGTGTCCCGGATCTTCCTGGTTGTCGTTATCACGTTGTTCGTGGCTCCCTGGATACACAGGGTGTTAAGGATCGTCGTCAAGGGCGTTCTAAGTACGGCGCGAAGCGTCCGAAGTAATAGAGGAGATACTAAATGTCACGTCGTCATGCCGCGGAAAAGCGCGTTATCAATAAGGATCCAAAGTTTGGTAGCCTTGTGGTGTCAAAATTTATCAATAACCTCATGTGGGATGGAAAGCGCTCTTTAGCAGAGTCAATCTTTTACAGGGCAATAGAGCTCGCTGAGTCGCGAGTTAAAAAAGACGGGATTGAGCTCTTTACAGAGGCTCTTGAGAATATTCGTCCGGCACTCGAGGTTCGGTCGCGCCGAGTTGGTGGTGCGACATATCAGGTTCCTTCAGAAGTTCGTGCCGACCGTGCGCAAGCACTTGCCATTCGTTGGTTGATATCCTCGGCTCGTGCACGATCAGAAAAAACAATGACAGATCGCTTGTGTGGTGAGTTGTTGGATGCCGCCGATAATCGTGGTGGTGCTGTTAAAAAGCGTGAAGACACACATAAGATGGCTGAGGCAAACCGTGCGTTTGCACACTTCCGCTGGTAATTTAACAAGTTAGTAATTTTAAGAAATGGGTAGCTATTAAATGAGCAACACAAAAACACCGCTAAGTCATTATCGTAATATTGGTATCATGGCTCATATTGACGCTGGTAAAACAACGACAACGGAGCGTATCCTTTATTACACTGGCCGATCATACAAGATTGGTGAGGTGCACGAAGGTGCGGCCACTATGGATTGGATGGAGCAAGAGCAAGAGCGTGGTATTACAATTACCTCGGCGGCTACTACGTGTTTTTGGAATGATCATAGGATTAATATTATTGACACCCCTGGTCATGTAGACTTTACAATTGAAGTTGAGCGTTCACTCCGCGTTTTGGATGGTGCAGTTACAGTATTTGATAGTGTAGCAGGTGTTGAGCCCCAGTCAGAAACAGTATGGCGTCAGGCTGATAAATATCATGTCCCTCGTATGTGTTTTGTAAACAAAATGGATCGTACGGGCGCTGATTTCTATCGTTGTGTTGATATGATGGTTGATCGCTTGGGTGCAGTTCCTATCGTGCTGCAGTTGCCTATTGGTTCTGAGGCTGAGTTTGCGGGTGTAATTGATCTTCTTGAAAATAAAGCTATCGTTTGGAAAAACGAAGATCTTGGTGCAAAGTTTGATTATGTTGATATCCCGGCTGATCTAAAGGATAAGGCTGCGGACTATCGCCTAAAGCTTATTGAGACGGCTGTTGAGCAAGATGATGTTGCTATGGAATCTTATCTAAATGGAGAAGAGATTTCTGTTGCGACACTAAAGGCGTGTATTCGCAAGGGTACGCTTGCTTCTGATTTTGTTCCTGTGTTGTGTGGAACTGCCTTTAAAAACAAAGGAGTTCAGCCTCTTTTGGATGCTGTGGTTGATTACTTACCATCACCTCTTGATGTTGGTGCTGTAAGGGGTGAGTCAGTGGATGGAAGTGTTGAGGTGATGCGTAGCCCGGATGTGTCTGAGCCATTTGCCGCTTTGGCCTTTAAGATTGCTACTGATCCATTCGTTGGTTCTTTAACATTTGCTCGTGTGTATTCGGGAAAGTTAGATGCTGGTTCAACTGTATTGAACAGTGTTAAGAATAATAAAGAGCGTATTGGGCGTATGTTGTTGATGCATGCGAATTCACGTGAAGATATCAAGACAGCTGAAGCTGGTGATATTGTTGCTTTTTGTGGATTGAAAAACACAACCACAGGTGAGACACTTTGCGATCTATTGAAGCCTGTTGTTCTCGAGAGAATGGAGTTTCCAGAGCCGGTGATTGAGGTTGCTGTTGAACCTAAGACGAAGGCTGATCAAGAAAAAATGTCAAGTGCCCTTGGTAGGCTTGCTGCGGAAGATCCGTCGTTGCGTATTACGTCAGATGAGGAATCTGGCCAGACCGTTCTTAAAGGAATGGGTGAGTTGCACCTTGATATTATCGTTGATCGTATGCGTCGTGAGTTTAAGGTTGATGCGACCATCGGTGCTCCCCAGGTGGCATATCGTGAGACTATTACGAAGGCTTTTGATGTTGACTACACACACAAAAAGCAGAGTGGTGGTTCAGGGCAGTTCGCTCGAATTAAGGTTCGCTTTGAGCCAGTCGAGCCGGGTGAGTCATACTCTTTTGAGAGTAAGGTTGTTGGTGGTAATGTTCCTAAAGAATATATACCAGGTGTTGAAAAAGGGTTGGCATCAGCAATGGAATCAGGTGTGATTGCTGGTTTTCCTGTGATTAATTTTAAGGCAACGCTGTTTGATGGTGCTTACCATGATGTTGACTCAAGTGTTTTGGCTTTTGAGATAGCAGCGCGTGCTGCTTTCCGTGAAGGTATTGCTAAGGCCTCTCCAGCTCTTCTTGAGCCTATTATGCAGGTTGAGGTTGTGACTCCTGAGGATTACATGGGTGATGTAATTGGTGATTTAAATAGCCGCCGAGGACAGGTTCAGGGCATGGACGAGCGTGGAAATGCCCGTGTAATAAAGGCCAATGTACCTCTTGCCAGTATGTTTGGATATGTTAATACTCTTCGTTCAATGACACAGGGTAGGGCGCAATACTCTATGCACTTTAATCATTATGCCCAAGTGCCCCAGAATGTTGCCGAAGAAGTTAAAGCGAAATTAAGTTAAGTAGGAGAATACTCAAGATGTCGAAAGAGAAGTTTGAGCGGAGTAAGCCGCATTGCAATATCGGAACG
>CAYGTJ010000056.1:0-6830 GCA_964352755.1 uncultured Alphaproteobacteria bacterium | reverse complement strand
AATTAAATCATAACTGGTTAGTCATGCAGATAAGGATCACTTCAACCGTGTAGTTGACATGTTTAGTTCTGATCTAAGTCTCGGAACACTTGTTTTAGGAGGAAACTATTCAGATTATAAAAAAACAAAGGTGGAGAGATCTTTATTAAAATGGATAAAATCTCCGAGAGAGCTGGGATTTGGTGAAGATGTGAGAGTTCTAGATGGTGCCATTTACTCAGGGGCGGCTGATATCCCCGAAAACAGATCTACTATCAATGCGGGAGGAAGACTTAGAGTGGATTCTTCTCACTCATGCTGAGAAAAGTCCTCCCGGGAAGCTCTCCCCACGAGACCCTGGCAAAACACTTTGGACAAGTTATTTTCTTCGAATGTAACTATCATTGTGTTGCCCCTCAAAATTGGAGATGCCCATTATCTCAACGATCTTGACAAATAGTAAATATTCGCCCAAGTTGGTTTTTGAAAGGTTTTACGAAAAGCTTAGATAAATTTAAGAGTTCATAGGGGACACGTCTTTTCTGCAGCAAGGAGAGTGGGCTTGTCTGATTTTATGGTCTACAAAGATCATGAGCAGATTCGTTTTTTTAATGTTGAGGATTTTTTTTGATAATGAAGATAAAATTTTTACATGTAATTGTGTTTGTAATACAAATTGTTTCTGTAGGGGCATCAGCACTGGATGATATGGGTGGCAGGCCGGCCTACTCGAGTCGTAGCCGTGTAGGTGTTCGATCCCACAGAAGTAGTAGTCTGTGTTGTCGACTATTATGTTTTCTAGGTATGGGGGCTTTAGTAGCTTCCGAGGAAACCGTCCCCCAGGATACTCATAAGGCAGTGGAGCTTCATGATCGGGTGCTGCCATTAAGAGGTCTGCAACAAGTGTTGGATCCTGCACGGGAATCCCATCAGGGTGATGATGTGCGTTTTGTGGCTTTGGAAAGAACTTCTGTTGTTTCTGGACCACATCGTCGTGGGAGGGCGCATGGAGCTGTGGCACCAGCGGCACCGGAAGTGGCGGCATTGACAGAAGAAGAGAAAGAGGAAGTGCAACGCGAATTGAATAGTCTTTGTCCTCCTCATGGTGATGGTAATCGTTTTCTCAGTGCGCTCGTGTTTGAAGGAGGTGGTGTTAAGGGGGCAATGTCCGCAGGAATTCTTGACAAGATCATGGAAGATTTGCACCCACCATTAAGAGCAGGAGAAGGTCATGCTAGACATGACTTTGCCTGCAAGCATTTTGACATTATGGCGGGGACATCAACGGGTGCTTTACTCGCGCTTGCAAATTCTGTTCCGTGTCATGTCGTGCTTGATGAACGTACGAATCAGCCTAGGCGTTACGCCCCCGTTGATTATCATGATTTTGCTAACCATAAAGCCCAGAAATATTGCAGGCAGTTTTTACGTGACACTGTTATTGAATCTCAGAGGGTAGGATTGTTCGGGCAGAGAGAAGTAAGACATCATTTAAGATTCGGGCTAGGGCCGTACCCTGCTCATAAGTTGCCGGCTCTTTATAAGGGGTTATCATCAGAAATTTTTGCTGGTGGAGGAAGCTGTACAGGTGGTATGTGTTGTGGGCCCAAATATTATCGTGAATCCTTGGATGAGATGTTGGGGACATATTTTGGTGATATTACATTTAAAGACCTTGTTCGTGAAGCTATTATTCCTGCCCTACGTTTAGAAGATAATCAAGCCGTTTATTTTTCAAAGCAAGACACATCTGAGATGCTGATCCGCCATGCAGCCGCAGCATCAAGTGCAGCTCAGACATTTTTTAGGCCTGCACGTTTTGAGTTTGAGGGGGAGGATTCCCTGTTTGTTGATGGCGGTGTTATAGAAAACCTTCCCGTAATCCCGGCTTTTGGGAGGATCTTGACAACGAATGGGCGGCATGTGCCTAGAAATTTTGTTATCGTTGCCCTTGGAACAGGGCGTAATCCCGGCCACAGGGGGTTTGGTTCTGGCAAAGATGGCAGCGGAGTAGGGGCACTTGGTATGATGACAAAAATAATTGATCAAGCGATTGAAGGAAAAGTCTCACTAGCCCAGACAGTTGTTGAATCTTGGGATGAAAGTTTCAAAAATGCTGCCACCAGAATTGGTACGTCCACACAACGTGCATTCTTTTTGTTGCCCGATTTACCGGAGGCTAGCCATTTAGAGGAAGGCCATCCGCTTGGTAAGTTTACGGGTAAGATTAAAATGGACAATCCTCGTGTGGTGGATGGCTTGATTCAATTTGCTCACGAATATGTGACAAATGAAGAGAATAGAGCTTTAATTACAAAGCTTGTCGCCCGGATAAGGAGTGTGGATGATGAGATTAGAGAAGCTGCGGTTGGAGGCGCTGCAAGGGCGTCAGCGGCTGGAGAGGATAGATATGAGTCCGCGGCTGCGGAGATGGCGGAGATGGCTGATAGAGTTGCTAGGGCTGCTAGGGCTGTGGCTGCGCATGTACAGACACATGATGGCGCTGCAAGGGCGTCCGCGGCTGCGGAGATGGCGGAGATGGCGGAGATGGCTGATAGAGTTGCTAAGCTTGCTAGGGATGCAGCTGATAGGGCTGCGGAGGATGGAGAATCGGCGGCTGCGGGTGTAGCCGAAGGTGACTCTCTCTGATCTCTGATGCGGCCTTGCTAACGATGAAAATGCGTGTGATGAATGAAATGGAAATTTTTGAGTAAATATCTGTTTTTTGTGAGGGAATATGTCAAAGTTATTAGCGATTATTTTTAAAGTAAGCATTGTTTTTCATTTGAGTGCTGTCTCCTGTTGGGGGTGTTGTGGCGGGTGTTGTGAGTCGTCGTGTCCCCCTGCTGTTCGGTGTTGCGCCCCTCCCCCTGCTTTGATTGAAAGAGATGCCGGCGGTCTCGTGACACGCATATATTATCTTGGCCGTATGCGGCCTGTCGTCCCCAGGACTGATGATCCCGAGCGCGGATCAATTAGATTTATTGATGAGGAAAGACAAAATGTATTATCAACAGCATTTATGGGTGTGAATAGGGTAAAAGGGTGGTTAACGATTGGAGGACATGGTCTTAAGGTGCCCTCAGTCGAGGCTGCGATAGAGGATACTTTTATGTCAAAGGCGCTTTGGAATCAATCAAAGAATGAGTTTGAAGAGGCCCATGAGGATTGGAAAAGTTACAATCACCGATTTGACGCGAAGATTCCGCTTGATACAAGTACTGTGGAGAGACATATACGAAGTTCTTCCAAACGTTTTGCAAGATATTGTGATGAAGTTGTGTTAACCTGCTCTCTTGGACATCAAGGTTTATTGAAGGACTATTTGTCAAAGGAACCCAAAGACCGTGAAGAGTGGCTGAAGAGTCCTGAGGCGGAGGCTGCACAGAATCTCGCAACACGTTTTTTGGACGGGTATAGTTATAGTGCCCTCAGACATATACTGTATCGATTAGATCAAGACCGGGATTAGGAAGAATAGGCAGGTTTCCTGTTTCTCAATGGTGGTTCTGTTGAGCACCTTCCAGCGATACTAGTTACCAGGATAACCGCTCATGGTTAGATTCAACTATTGGGTGTATATTTTATTCCTCGATCTGTGCAACTTGTTTGAATCGTCGATCACCCCCTTTCCTTGACTCAGCAACATACACGGGGCGTGCCCCAATGTTGACACGAAGCATTCAACATATAAGGTCAGAAAATGCAGCTCAAAGGATCACGATTAAGCACTCACTAAATACGAATGTGTGTGGCACAGTTTTGAAATTGTTAACTTTTGATACGTTTGGTGTCGGCTGAAAAATGGGTTGTGTGCTCGTTTAGTGTGTAGCGAGTTACTCCCTAGAGGTACCCGATGGGAATGGCGTTCACCTCTGATGATAAGGGGACGGGCTTTTCAACAAAACAGAGAACTGCCCCTGTGCCTACCTGTTTTCCTAACTTCTCAAGTACATTAAAGTGCCTAGAAGGGGTCGATTTGGGAAGGGGTCGAAATCCTACGGTAAGACAATCCTCCCAAATCGCCCCCTAGCACGTCATTTTGAAACCAGCAGACAAACTATCATGCGAGTGAGAGATCAAGTATAATCCAACTATTTGGATCAGCGTCCGTGTTCGTTCTTTGCGCATAATGTGGCTGTTTCCAATTCGGTACCTTGCCTCTGTGAATCTTGTTATCATTTGATTGTTTCGGTAAATTTGTTTCTGGAGAGCGCTAAAACTTTTGCTTACAAAATGCGGGAGCCTTGTTTTTCCACTCCTCCTTTTTTGCAGAAGAGGATTGTGACCATTGTGATTTTACTAAACCAAGTATCGCTTGAAGATCGGGCTCTTCATTGAAGACCTTTTCAAGAGTGCGAACAAAACTTAGCGCTTGCTTAATCTCAAGGGCTTTTTTCTTGTTTTGGAGGTGTTTGATTTTTTCGTCGATAGAGTCGGTTTGATTGCGCATGGGTAAACGTCCTTTATAAAAATATAAGGAACTAACAAACCTTATTCCTCATAAAACGTTCACGCACCAACGTCAAGTTTCTGGACGCGCGCCGGGGGAGGATGGGGATTTTCTTTTTAGAAAATTCTGTTCACTTTTTCCGAAGAGGATGTTCCCTCCATACGTTAAGTGCTTTTGATTGCGATTGTCACATTTTAAGATGCCAAGAGTCATTAACTCTTTAGAGGTCACTTTTTTGTGCAAGGCAAAAGCGTCAGTCAGCAAGCCTACGTCCAGATCCTCGATGGTTGACGTAGGGATCATTTCTGATTATGAAAAGGAATCTATTTTAGGGTCACTGGTGCATGAATCAAACGAAAGTTATGAGTTTTTTCATAAGAGAGAAATGCCTCCTGGACTGGTGCCGGATGTTCCCATCCATGAAGAAGGTGTTTTGGGAAAGTTTGTGCGTAGGATAAGAGGGATACCACCTCCTGATCCACCAGCTATACCTGCACTTCCAACGAGTAGTGATGATGATACATTTGGATATTCTCACGAGCTTCCCCCGATTGGTCTAAGTGCATGGCTCCACTTATGTCGTCCGTGTCGGAAGCTCTGTAAGCCTCTTACGGCTTACGGTGTAAAAGTTGAAGACACGGTTGGGTTTCCGTTGAAGCGTTTTGTTCAACCTCCCTATGAACTTCCTGCGAGTGTATTAGCGGAAGAGGCTGCAATGATGGTAGATTCTGGAGGTACAGGCGCTGCGGCGGCATCTGCTTCATGTGCCGACCTCCCGGATGAGACGGCAGATGCCAGAGAAACAGATCGTTTGCTTAGGGAAACAGAACCATACGTAAGGCAGCGCGCGGCTGCTATGGCTGCGGCTGCAGCAGTTGAAGAAGAACTTCGTACATCGACAACGTAATATCGTAAATAGGTGATCTAGAGGCGTACATGCTACATGCACCAAACCATTCAAGAGATCTTTCAGTAAGGATATTAGTATTGTCAGAAAAGAAATTACTGATAATAATAAATTTGTTTTTGACAGAGAAGAAACATGAACTTTACTCCTACCTTTAAAAATAGGCTTATCTCTCTTGCTAGATGCATTTGTATCTGGGGATACCTTTCCTCTGTGTTCCTTTTAGAGGCAAGTTATCTTAAGGAATACCGCTCTCAAGAAGAGTTATCAACGCACATGGCGCATTCGATGATGTTAAGTCGTGTTAACCCTGCTTCAGCTATTCACCCATTGCTTGAACGGTTTGTGAAAACCATCAAGGTCTGGGAAAAAAACAACGGGAAACCCTTTACAATGAAGGATTTGATAGCACCCTATCTCAATGAATCAGGAGAAATTCACGCGAGCTCTATTGCAAAAGGCCTTTACATCGCCAAGGATGAAAGGTTTCAACATGTTCTTGCGTCTTCAGGTAGCTGGCTTGAAGTTGGAATATTCTTTACAGGGTTTCCTGCTTATGATGCGTCCCGAGTGTTACCTTATGAGTGGCTTTTTGGATTACAAATAATCATTGAGTCATTTCTGATCGGAGTTGATTCAGATGCCGATGGGACTTCATTTTTGTCAGGTTCCTATTCAAGAGATTCTCATGAGAGTCTAGCGATGGATCATTCTAAATTTAAATCATTCATGGATGTTCCCAGCTTAGAATATGCACGAAAGTATCGCAAACTTTTTACAGATGTTGAGCACAGACGCTATGTCCCGCCAACCTGTTTTGTTGATTGTTTGACTGGACTTGTTCTCGATCCCCCACGTGAATCTATCTTGTCACGTGTTTCTCGATTTATTCGAAGAGTTCCCCCTCCCGAACGAATGGTTTCTGAATTGCCACGAACGTCTGAGGAGGCTCCTTGGCGTTACTTGCATGAGGTGAGAGGTGATTATGGGTTGCATGTTTTCATGCATATGTTTCCACAATTACGTGGGGAATGCAAAAAACTTGCTGATTATGGAATGGAACGAGATGTTATTGGTGATGAATTATACAACGAACTTACACGTCCCTTTGTTCAGCCACCCTATGAACTTCCTGCGAGTGTGTTTGCGGATGAGGCGGCAATGATGGCAGACACCGAGGGAGGTGGTGCAGCCGCAGCGGCAGCTTCTTCCTCTGGAACAGACACACATGAAAGCCGGGCATTAAGCTCCTCCTCGCGTCCTGCCGCGGCGGCGGCGGCTTCATGCGCCGATCTCCCGGATGAATCTGATGATTCCAGAGAAACAGATCGTTTGCTTGGGGGAACAGGACCATACGTAAGGCATCGCGCGGTTGCTATGGCCGCGGCGGCCGCAGTTGAAGAAGAACTTCGTACATCGTCATCGTAAATGGGTGTTCTAGAGGCGTACATGCTAAATGCACCAAACTATTCGAGAGATACGACGGTTTCG
>CAYGTJ010000055.1:0-6876 GCA_964352755.1 uncultured Alphaproteobacteria bacterium | reverse complement strand
CAAAATCTAGCTTTGCCACCGGATAGTTTCCAGGAAGAGACACATAGGCCTGAAGCTTCCCAAGCTCCATGATCTCACTGGCACTCACAATAGGTTGAAGTCTTCGTTGATGGGCGATACTTACCCCATCACGCATATGGTGAGCCCCCATTGAAAGACTCTCATTAGACTCTATAACCTCTTGGCTTCCTAACATCTCAGCCATGTACTTTGCTGTTTGGGGCTCAGGTGTGCGATAGACAAGCTTTGTGGAACAGTTTGAAAGAATTGTTCGCGTGGTGTTCCCCCCATACAGCTCTTCTAATTGATTCGTGTTCTGGAACCCAAAGATACAACACGCCCCGTACTTGGCGCCCTCCGATACCATCCGTGACAGTCCTGATATCTGCTGATTAAGCCCAGGTAACTCATCAATCACAAACCACAATCGTCGATCATAGGAGGAACCCAAGCGCTCAAGTCCTGTAAATGCAAAAGTAAACCAGGCACTTAGCAAGGGCGCAAGTGATTGACGCTGAGAAGGGTTTGTGCTCAAGAACAACCAGTCATCGTTCTTCTCATCTGCAATCCACTTTGTAATCGAAAATCCCTCCCCTGTGGGAGGTTTTAGATACTTAAAGCTCCCAATAGCACTAGCTAGATTCATTCGAACACCGGCCGCTGTGCGCTCTGAATCTTTGTTCATAAAAGAAGCCACCTCACTCTTTTTATAAAACAAGCTTGTTTCAGCATCTAAGGGATTAACAACAGACCATTGTAAAACATCTTTCATCGCACGATTTGACGTGTGTGAGAGCTTTTCCACCGTTACAGCCAATAATTTTCGAGCTGACTGATGCCATATCGGGTCTGTCTTGCTTCCCCCGGGAATAACCGCATGAGCAAATGCATCAATCTCTGGAGAAGATAGATTCTCATCCCATACCTGCCAATCAACACTGCGCTCATCTAAGGGATTGAGGAGTGTGTCTTTGCCCGGGCGATAGAATCTATCGGTGTACTCTCCTGTCAGATCAACGATAACTGCGCGTTGATTCTTCTTTCTTATTTGATTGAGAAGATGCATCGTACTATTGGTTTTTCCCATCCGGGTGGCACCCACAAGCACCATATGCTCAACCTCACTTCCTTTGACCAGAGGAACATGCTTATTCAACATGATATCTCCCCATTTACGGCTCTTCCAGACCTTGCGCCCTAGTTCCTTGGCACTGACAAGTGTCTGCCCCTTTGTTGTTTGCGATTTCGTAACTTTGGTACTGGCCTGGCGAAAGTGCCAAATAACTCCTACGATCACCATCACAAAACCTATCATGCCGCCTTTAACACAGGCATGTATCTGTGAAACAGTTTCAAGCACCCACGGAAGACGCACAAACTGAAGACTGTTCCACGTACCCTTCTGATTCCAGGTGGGAAGGTAAAGAGTTGTTTCAAGACATCCTGCTCCCTGGGATAACTTCATTAGAAGAGAGGATTTTGCAAGTACGGGAAATGAGGTCAAAAGACTCGTCATTCCTCCTTGGAGAAGCTTCATGCCCATAATTTTTGCATGACTCCCAACATAAGAGAGTAGATAGAAATCCACCCAATGCCACCAGCTATCAACGCCCGTGAGGAATCCCCAACTCACAAAGCCCAAAGAAAACCCAACACACCCAAGGATCAGAATAATCTTTATGTTTTGGGTACGCATTCGCCATTTATGGCCAATGAGTTGTCCCCCTTGGGTCAAGGCATCCGTGGTGTAATTTTGACTCATCTATTTTCCTTTTTCTGGCAGATTATTTGTGGATTCAAAAAATGTGCTATAATAAGTAAACTATTAATTTTAAGCATCTGATGTTTAATCCTCTTCCTGTCATGCGAACAACTAAAGTTCTTGCTATTCTATCTTTGTTATTTTTTTCACGTTACTTGCCAATGGGAGATTTTGGTATCTTCTCACATCCTTTTTTCAGTTTTCCATTAGTAATTTTGCTCTTTGAAGTTATTGTTTATAAGGTTCTGCATTTGAAAGACTCTTCATTCGTGCCAGTTAAAAAGCTTCGTAAAATATATAAAACCTCTCAAAAGAATCTCGACTTTTATGTTTCTTCGTTAATAAACACAAAAATTTTATCACTTGTTGTTGCAACATCTATGGTTCTTTTTTTCAAAAACAATGACTTTATATTATTGTTTCTCCCAATATATCTCTTTGTTTTTATTGTATACGTTAGAAAATTTAAAATAATAACATCCTTCGGAAACTGGGGAGTGGTCTTTGTTCCAGTAAACAAAAAAATTCACGACACGCGCAAAAAGACTTATGATCATTATTTGTCTACGCGCTTACACGGTGTCTTTCGTTCATAAGTTTACTTTTTCCATGGATTCATGTTGCGAACCGCTCTCATAACATTACCTTCTCCTGCCTTTTTCAAATATTTCTCCTGCATATTGCTACCTCTGGCTGATAGACCATCTTTTACAGACTTTTCTACGAGATCAAAAGTGACTGACTTAAGGTTGAATAATCCTTCAACCTTATCTTTACCACGGGAAATCTTATCTTTTACCTCGCTCCTCAGATCAGAATTATTGCGTTTTAACGTATCCATACCTTCAGTTTTACCTGTCTCAAGAGCTCCACGTTTATTCTGAACTTCCCGAGTCCATTCTTGAGCTTGCCCCTGAACATCACCACGCGCTATGTCGCCAGGACGAAAATCTTTGAGATATGGTTCTGACCAGTTTGAAGCGGTTGATATGTTTGCTTTAATCCATTCAGCTGCCTGTACTTCATTGCCTCCAAACTTATCACTGGCCACCTTATGAAGAAGGTGGTTGCCTAATGGCCTGCTAAGTCGGGTTTCGTTATTACGAACATAATCAAAGGTCTCTTGATCACGAAGCTCTTGTGATTTTGCTACACTTAATGATTCGTGCGCTGCCTTTGTTTTGTTAAATGCTTCACGATAATCTTCGGTCAGTGTTTTTGTGGAGTCATTATTCGTACGGAAGCTTTCTGAACGAGCCGATTGGAAAGCATTAGACACATTTAGCATATCACGATCAGTGATACCGTTTTCCTTAAGTTTTTGTGAGATATCATTTTGCTGTGCTGTAGAGTTCCCATCGATACTAATACCACCTTTAATCTCTCCACTAGCCCCTACACTAGCTGGAGGTTTTATTCCTTTTCCATTTTTAGAAGCAAATAAATTAGCAAAGTTTAGTCCTATTGATCCCGAAGCTCCTCCAGACAATCCTATTGTTGTTTGAGTTTGATCTACAAATGATTTGTCCTGACTAATTTTATCCATCGCATCACGCACCTTCTCCATGGAGTGTTGTTGATCTAAACGCTGTTCTGCCGACAAACTACTATCAAAGGCCTTGCCTTGAGAAATCGCCTCAGCCAAATGAGCCGTTTTTTCCCCATAAACAGAGAGGCTCTCATTATAGCCTTGTTCAGCTGTTTTTGTCGCTTGCTGTGACTCAGTTACTTGATGCCCCAAGCTATTAGAATATGCCCGAGTGGCTGATACCTCAAACCCGAGACTGCTTTGACGGTTTTCTGCGTGAAGTTCGCCGTACGTACGATCATCCGTAAGCTTCATACTTCCTGTATCTACTTTCCTTCCAAAATCAAAACTATTTCCGATATTGCTTTGTCCCATCGTCTGGTTCCCAACGCTTCGGGTATGGGCGGTGATGTTATCAAAAGAGGTGTTTCCAGTAACAGATTCGCTGGCTGCACGTGACGCATAACCCGCCATGGACGATGCAGCAGACGACGCAAGAGATGTTAAAGCATAACCGCTCGCACTTACCATTGCCCACGAAAGCAAAGGAACGCTCATTAAAAAGCTCTGTATCCACGCATAGGCATTATACGCTTGATCTTGCAGTGCATATTGACTCAACACATTAAGACCCCCAAAGTTCAGGTACTGTCCTGATAGGGCGTGCTCCAGATACATCAAACCAATGCAGTTCAATATGGCATGAAAAACAGGCCACATTTGTATCCAAACCACCAGCTGTACCCACATCTGTAGGTTCTTAACCCCACCTGGTAAAAACGTCATCACAATCACAAAAGGAAACGTTGCAAGCAATATGGCAAAAAAGATCACTTGGAGGGTAGGAAGCCACGAAGAACTAATATTCCCGCTAATAAGACCAGCCATGTTTTGTTCTGATTGTACGCGCGCGCCCTGCATACCAACGAGTTTGGGGTAGAGACGTTGAAGACCAACTTTCTCACGGTGATCGTCTCTTGCTTCGCGATATGCATTTAAGAGTATGTACTGCCCGATTGTTTGATGTGAGCTCCTTGCCTCTCCCATGAGCGTTGCCCAGCCATCATTAAAATAACGCTCAAGATGACGTGTGTTAATGCTCCCATCCGGGTCTTTTCCAGCGTCCCAAGAGAACAAGTTCTTGGCAAGCCTCGTAATCCCTGCACGTGTTTCTGCTTCTAAAACAGCCCGCACTTCAGGTAAACATGCACGACATGTTCGAAACTCCTGACTGCCATCCGGGTTCTTCCAATAGGTTCCTAACCAACTATGAGGATTCGCCTCAAGAAACCCAAGAATGTCCTTGGTGGTCTTGGCTTCATTCTTAAGTCCCTTACAATTGGTGTAAATATAAGGCCATAGATAACACCGACTCATAAACCCTTTCATGTTTTCTCGCATCAAAGGATCGGCCACACGCACCTCACTGGCTTGATGCACGAGACGTGCCCCAAACATCAACCCTGATTTCCCATACTTCTGAGCATCAACGGGTGCCATAACTGTTTCTATGCTTTCTGTTAACCCAAAACTAATCATCGATAATAAAGAGGGAATGGCCGCCACACCAAGGGGCACATGATCCACCTTCACATACTCAAAATGATGATCGACCTTATCAATGATATGAACACTTGTTTTGGGTAAAAACAAAAGATTCATCAACAAAAAAGACGGCAAAAGATAGTCGCGCAAAAACACGCCTATTTGACTGCTAAAAATGGCTGATACCATCGCCCAAATGCCTCCAAATGCAAGACTTATTGTCCATGCGTTTGTGAGAAATGGATTGGAGGATGCAAACAGCATACTAATGCCGCTATACACTTTCCAAAGAACATCGCCCCCGCCATACGTATATATGGGAAATTCCATGATTAGCTCTCCTCTTTTGCAGCTATTGTGTGTTCATACGACTTGATCATGTGTGTCAGCTGATAAACAGCATCACCATTTACCTTTGACTGCATGTGTAAAATGCGCCCGCGCATTGTTTGTAAGTTCTTACGAAATGCTTCAATGCGATCGGAACTTATTTGGACACCCTCTAAGCGCGTGAGCGCGTTTTCAACTTCGTGGGCAACCTTTTCAATTTGGCGCAGAAGTATCTCAAGCGAGATGTAAGAAACAGCATCCGAGAGCAAAAACCGCGTGCCCAAGGCTGCTGCCACCTGAATATAGCTGTAAAGGGGAATGCCTATATCATCATAGATCAAACGCTTATCTGCCTCAGGAACAGGTGTGTCATTAACATACGACGCGATCAACCGATTCACACTTGCAGAAAACTTCTGCACCAGTGCATCAGCTTGTGCGATTGTTATGCGCACATCGCTGGGGTTTAAACACTTTCCGGTTTCATCACATCGCTTTGTCGTAAGGGCTCCTCCTCCCAAATACACTTGCAACACATCCTTGTTGTCAGCCTCTCCTTTGACGTGAACAACCTTATACCCTCCCCCCTCTTTCTTTGAAATTATGGTTCCCAACACATGCATCGCAAAGGTTGCAAGATCGTCATCATAATGAAGCTTTTCCTTGGCAACCTTCCAAGTCACATTGTATTCACCGTTTAAGAGGTCTTTGTTTTCAGCCCTCGCTGTTGCGCGATCAACGCCGTCGGCAAGATTATCTGCCTTACAGTGCTTGCGGGCACCAAAGTAATCAGCCCCACCCGTTCGCGACACGTCCTGGCAGATTTGCTCTGAGGCCGCTGTATCTTTTGGCCACATGCCACCTACAATTTGTTGAGACATATGGCAGGAATCAAGCATGGTGCTATTCATATCAAGAAGGCTCTTGCGAAGTTGTGAAAGCAATGTTTCTACTTGAGGTGCCATTGTTTTAAGGGCAAGTTGAAGACCATACGTTGGGATTCCTACAGCCATGTTTTTGGCAAGGGCTCCCATTGCATCGGCTTTCATGAAGCTGAGTGAGCCTGCGTACATATCGATGCCGTTGCACCCCATATTGAGGCGCGGCAGGGAAACATTAATTGGTTGTACCGCTGTGTTTTTATGACGCACCATAACGCCCCCGCCTGTGTAATATCCGGCTGATTGATCATGGAATGATCCAGAACTTGTGCGAGCAACATTGCTTCCTAAGGCTTTAAATGTTTTTTCAAGGGCGGTTTCACTGGAAACAGCACTCATCAAGAAAAAGACCATCAAAATATGTTTCATGAGAGAGGTTCCTTAAAGAGTCCATCAACGTAGGAAAGGGTTAGGTTTCCCGTGATCTTGTTTGTTGTGGTGGGTGTGTGTTGCACAAAGGTTGGCACACGCGTCACCTGGTACTTTGTAAATAAAGTTGGATCGATATCGATCGTAATCCCAAGTTCATCAAGCTTTTCTTTCGTCTCTACAAAAGAATCCTGATGCAGACCTTGGATGATTAAGCGGCCATTATGCGTCTTCAGTTGCTCGGCAAATTCTTGAAGTGTTTTATTGGGAAGTGAAAAGGAGACAAACACAAGAATTTCACCCTCTTTTTCAAAGGGTTGTTTTTCCCGGGGGTCTTTTCCATTTATGTGACGGGACTGCACACATCTTTTTTTGCTCTGGGAAATTTTTACCCCTTGTGC
>CAYGTJ010000054.1:5613-6919 GCA_964352755.1 uncultured Alphaproteobacteria bacterium | reverse complement strand
ACCTGAAGGTGAAGATGAAGATGATTTTGATGATGGTGAAGGTGCTGTATTATCTATTGCCGTGATGGAGGAAAATCTCCGCCCCGTGGTTGACGAGGTATTCGCAGAAATTTCCCTCATCTATAAAGAGTTCCATCCGATTGCTGAAGATCGGTTAACACTCATGCGTGACGGAAAAAAACCAGATGCTGCCAAAGAGAAAAAATATCATGAATTGGCGAAACAACTCGCCTCACAAATGACACGAATTCGCCTCAATCAGCATCGCATTGATGAGCTTGTTGATCAGCTCTATGGACTTAATCGCCGTTTGGTTGGTTTTGACACGGAAATTTATAATATGGCGATTGGCGCTGATGTGTCTCGTGATTTGTTTATGAAAGAATATAAAGATCAAGAATTGGATCCTGAATGGGTTGGGCGCTTATCAAAGCATAAAGACCCCAGTTTAAAGGCGTTCATCACCGAAAATGAACCGAGTATTCTCAAACAACGCCAAGAAATCAGTGATATTTCTGAGCGTGTTCGCCTAACGCCGGGTGAATTCCGTCGTATTGTTTTGGCCGTTCAAAAGGGTGATCGCATGATGTCCCGGGCGAAAAAAGAAATGATCGAGGCTAACCTGCGCCTTGTGATTTCCATCGCCAAGAAATACACAAACCGTGGCCTGCAGTTCCTTGACTTGATTCAAGAGGGCAACATTGGTTTGATGAAAGCTGTTGAAAAATTTGAATATCGTCGTGGGTTTAAGTTTTCAACCTATGCGACGTGGTGGATTCGTCAAGCCATCACCCGTTCGATTGCGGATCAAGCACGTACAATTCGTATTCCCGTGCATATGATTGAAACAATTAACAAAATAGTGCGCACATCACGTCAGATGCTCCATGAAATTGGCCGCGAACCCACACCGGATGAACTGGCAGTAAAACTCGATATGCCGCTAGAAAAGGTACGTAAGGTTATGAAAATTGCCAAGGAACCCGTTTCATTGGAAACAACCATCGGTGACGAGGAAGACGGTACCATCGGTGATTTCATTGAGGATAAAAACGCGGTCATCCCCATTGATGCGGCGATTCATGGGAATTTACGTGAAACAACGACACGGATTTTAGCCACACTCACCCCCCGTGAGGAACGTGTTCTGCGCATGCGTTTTGGAATCGGCATGAACACAGACCACACCCTGGAAGAAGTCGGCCAGCAATTCACCGTTACCCGTGAACGCATCCGTCAAATTGAGGCAAAGGCACTGCGTAAGCTCAAACACCCGAGCCGTTCACGTAAATTGCGCAGCTTCCTC
>CAYGTJ010000054.1:0-5513 GCA_964352755.1 uncultured Alphaproteobacteria bacterium | reverse complement strand
TCATTCAGTATGTGTAGTTCATGTCAAAATTTCTCTATCTCCTCTTAATTGCGTCTCTTGCCGTCGCGCATGCAAGTCCAACGGCAGGGTCACCAACTTCCTGTGATTTAACGGCTAAACCTTGTGGCATTTATAGAGTTTCAGCAGCCGCAACGCCTGCTACCCCTGTCCTCGGTGTGTATGCGAAAGATGTTAATTTTGGTACATCGCCGTTTCGATTGAGCCTTCCTAAAATATCTGATGAAACGACTATTGAGCTTGTGAACAAGCTGTCTGAACCTGAAGAGTCAGCAGCGGCAGCAGCATCAGCCAGTTCTGTCACCCAAAAACCAAAAAATGCAATGGCGATAGTTTTTTTTACTGTATGGCGCACAGAACTTCCAGATGGAAGCAGCAACTTTTCTTGTAGAAAGAACCCGGTACGCAATGACGATGACGAAATAATGATCTGGTCACGATCGATCCCCGAAGATCGTGAAGTGCCAGATGGATATAAAGTTGTTATCCCAGAAAAAGGCGTCCATACAGAAGACACGGCGCTTGAATATCTTCAGGATAAAGACACACAAGATAACCTCTGGGGGGCAATCGTCTCCGATTTTGGTGATGGCGGGATTCCAGTGGATTACAAACTAGAAATGCTTGGAATAAGCATATATTCGCGACTTGATGCATGTGATTCATGCCTAATGAAACTCTCAGATTTTAACGGAAAGGGCTTTGAACACCTTCCACCGTCAGGAATTACGTGTGTGACGAGTCCTGTTTCCTGCGTCGTGGCATTTGATGCTCTTGAACGGTATCGACCAGGTTTTACTAGTTATGATTCGCTTAGCAATGGGGAATGTTCAGCGACACTCTGTGTTGTACCCAAACATCCATTTCTGAAAATTGGTCGCGAATCTGATGACATTTCTTATACCCATCAACTACTTACGGCTTTCGAAGTATTTGAGCATATGAATGAAATAACGCTAACCTCAGGGATGAACCCAAGTTTTATTATCTTTTGCGTAAACAATGGCGAACCTATCACGGTAAAAGTCCCGACCTAAACTATGATTATGGCTAACCTGTCATCATGGCTTGGATAATGGCACTGCGTAAGCTCAAACACCCGAGCCGTTCACGTAAATTGCGCAGCTTCCTCGATCAATAGATAGCCCACGTTAAACCTAAGAGTTGAAATACTGGGTTTACACGAATAGATAATATTGCCAAAGTGGCAGTATATCATTCAGTATGTGTAGTTCATGTCAAAATTTCTCTATCTCCTCTTAATTGCGTCCCTCACCGTTGCTCACGCAAGCCCTACGGCAGATTCACCAGCAGCGGCCGCTGCTGCCGCAAGTGGTGCTGGTGATGATGGCTCTGATGGCAGCGCACCAGCAGGTGGCGCATCAGCGGCAGCATCCAGCGCTGCCCCTGGCCTTTCGTCACCAACTCCCTGTGATTTAGAAGCTAAACCAGGTGGCATTTATAGAGTTTCAGCAGCCGCAACGCCTGCTGATAATGTCCTCGGTGTTTATGCGAAAGATGTTAGGTTTGGTAATTCGTCGTTTGAATTTAGCCTTCCTAGAGTATCTGATGAAACGAAAGACTACGTGAACGAACTCTCTAAACCTGAAGAGTCAGCAGCGGCATCAGCATCAGCCAGTTCTGTCACCCAAAAACCAAAAAATGCAATGGCGATTGTTTTTTTTGCTGTTTGGCGCACAGAATTTTCAGGTGGACGCAGAAACTTTTTTTGTAAAAAGAACCCGGTAAGCAATGACGATGGCAAAATAATGATCTGGTCACGATCCATCCCCGAAGGTCTTGAAGTGCCAGATGGATATGCAGTTGTTATACCAGAAAAAGGCGCTCATACGGAAGATGCGGCGCTCGATTATCTTCAGCGTAAAGACACGCAAGAACGACTATGGGAATTGATCAGCCTGAAAAAACGTAAAACAATAGACGCTGAAAGTCGCCGCACATTAGAAATGCTGGGAATTAGCATATATTCGCGACTTGATGCATGTGATTCATGCCTAATGAAACTATCAACGTTTAACGGAAAGGGCTTTGAATACCTTCCACCGCCAGGAATTACGTGTGTGAGGAGTCCTGTTCCCTGCGTCGTGGCATTTGATGCTCTTGAACGGTATCAACCAGGTCTTACTAGTGATAAATCGCTTAGCAATGGGGAATGTTCAGCGACACTCTGTGTTGTACCCAAACATCCATTTCTGAAAATTGGTCGCGAATCTGATGACATTTCTTATACCCATCAACTACTTACGGCTTTCGGAGGATTTCAGCATATGAATGAAATAACGCTAACCTCAGGGATGAATCCAAGTTTTATTATCTTTTGCGTAAACAATGGTGAAGAAATTCGTATGAGTGTCCCGAACTAACCTGTCATCATGGCTTGGATAATGGCATTGCGGGCGAGTGCATCTGCGCGTTCGTTGAGTTCGTGTCCTGAATGTCCCTTTACCCATTCCCAGGTTACCGTGTGTGGTTCCATCGCGGATTGGAGGTCTTTCCACAGATCAACATTTTTCACAGGCTTTTTGGCCGCCGTTTGCCACCCGTTTTTTTCCCAGCCGTTAATCCATTTTGTGATGCCATCTTGAACGTAACGGCTGTCCGTTACAACGGTCACGGTGCACGGGGATTTCAGGGCATTTAATCCCGCAATCGCCGCCATCAATTCCATGCGGTTGTTCGTGGTTTCACTTTCGTAGCCAGAGATTTCACTTTGGCTCTCGTCGTGGGTGAGGACAGCCCCCCACCCGCCTGGGCCCGGGTTACCGCTGCATGCGCCATCTGTGTAAATTATAACCTGAGGAAGTGCCATCAAGAAGATCAGTTTATCTAAGGTCTAGAGTATACGCATCACGCACAAACACTCAAGGTGAAATGTAAATGACTTTTACGTGCGGCGGCGTTTTGTCTTGGGTTCCAAGAGGGAGTATTCATCAAAGCGGTCTTGTTCTTCTGTATATCTACGAGTCACATCAGCTGGTTCGAGTCTTTGTACGAGTTTAACACGCTGAGTATCTGTTAGTTTAGGATTACTTAAACGACACAGACCAGTCATCGTATTTAATATACTTTGAAACTTCTTCCAGCGTGCCTTTCGTTCATCTGCACCTACGTTATCTTTATCATGTCCGCTTACACAAAACGTAAAACCCCAAACGGTATCGCGAAACTTTAAGTGCCCTCCGGCATGTTCTTGAACGAGACCTCTGTCACGCTCAAACAAATTCGCGATTCGTGCATGGGTCACTTTATTTTCATCACGCAAGTCCACAATGACAGGAGCCATAGCTCTTCGAAGAGTGCGCACACGATCTAAGTGATATTGCTCAAAATCAATGGCAGCGATAGGATTTATGAATGTAATAATTGCTGCACAAAAATACATAGAATGTTTTATATAATTTAATTTCATAACTTTGATATCCTAATTTGTTATTATTTATAGTTAACAATTCTATCAGATTATTTACACTGCGACAAATTACGGTACTGTACAATTGCAACAGAATTAGGTATTTTTACGCAGAATTTGACTATTAATAATGATTGAAATGCACGATGACTGATTTGCCGAAAATTGCGACCAAGGCCTCAATTCCCGTGGATGTTGAGGAAGGAAAAACCTATTACTGGTGCAGTTGCGGGCTTAGCCAGACACAACCCTTTTGTGATGGTGCCCATCGTGGCGGTGATTTTAAGCCTGAGGTCTACAGCGCCACAGAAACAAAAACAGTGTATTTTTGCGGATGCAAGCATTCGAACAAGAAACCGTTGTGTGACGGGTCTCATCGCGGCCTTGATTGATCCGAGATTTGATACCCCTAGGCCGATTCAGCCGCACCTAACGCTTGTTGTCCTAGACTTACGGCGTGTGATCTTACTGTGCGTGATCTTGAATCAGAACGATTTCCCGCTGACATTGTTCGTGCCGGCCTTCCTCGTTCGGAAGAAGCTAATCCTTCAGGTGTGCCTGGTGCCGGCGGAGTGCCACCAACTCCTGCGGCGGCTGCTTCATGAGAAAATCCAAAACGATCTACATTGCTAATCCCTTGTCCTGCCCGTAAAGCCGTACCTGTCGATCGCAGCCGCACTCGTGATCCGGTTCTAGTTGCTCCTGATCCACCAGCTCTTGAGTCTGCTGCACGTGGATCTCCCGTCGCAGATGCAGCACCGCGTTCTGGCGTCATTAGAGTTCGTTGTGCATGACTCATTGGAGGTGTTGCCAGCAGTGTAACACCAGCTCCTGATGCTGCAGCACTTGTTACTGCAGTAGCAGCTGCGGGGCTTGGAGCTGCCGCTGCTATTGCGGCGGCTACAGGACGTCCAGTCCGTAGCGGGCTCATTGGCGTTGCAGGATCTCCCGTCGCAGCAACTGCACCAGTAGTGCGTGCCGGGGCACTGACGGGTAGATCACCAACACGCGATCTTGATCTTGGGCCTGTCCTAAGTGGTGACGGAGAGGTTGCGTTTTCCATAAATCTAGAAAAAACATCCATGCTTCTTCTAAGAAGATTCATAACTGAGGCCTCATGAGCATGCAACCTTTCCTTTTCGCTTGAAAACATTCCTTTTATGCCACGCTTCGTTTGGATAAGTCGTGATTTTAATATGTCTAAAGTGATTTTACGTAACTCAGATCCTGACACGGGTACGCCTACCGCACCGATAATCCCTGCCATTGCATGATGATCATCACGTCGTGCCTGACGCAATCGCGCACTATCACGACGCAGTGCTAAGGCATAGGCGGAAATCATTTCATGTGAATACTCATGGGCTTGCCATTGAGGAAGAACGCGAGGAGAATATTTCAAAAAGTCACGTCTAATTTCTTGAACTGTTTCAGGGTATGGAACGGTTTCCTCACCGGAAATATCATCAGATGAAACGCTGAATCTTAATTTAGAAACTATAAATCCTAAGCCATGACGAGAAAAAAAAGTGTAATCTTTCGTCCCTATCTTAATATCAAGAACGGCTTGACTTAACGTATCAATATCCCGAGCAATTCCTAGGGCTTGACCTATCAATGCCTTTAATTCAGTCGATGTTTCGATATTTCCTCGTGCCAAGCCGCCTTGTATTGTCTCAGTAATTCCATGATGTAGACGCATTGCAAACCGAAGGCGACGCGCCGTATCTTGTGCAAATCCTACCAGAGAACCACCCTTGCCCGACGTAAGACTTCGTAAAAGGTTTTGTGCGCGCTCATAGTGAAGAACCAAGGCCTCACGGATTCTTTCTTGGGCTTGCCACGCGGCCTCAATCATTTGAGCCGCACCATCAAGCTCAGCTGAAATCCCTGGATCAGCAGCACCAGCGGCACTTGCGGCGGCAGCGCTTGAACTGCCTGCGCCATCGCTTCTTCCTGCAGCAAATAATAACTGTGACAATGACCCTAGCAGTCGTTCTGCTCTGCGTGCACGTTCCTCGGCCGGGTGTGGCTGTGAACGAACAGCTTCGGCACGAGTACGAAC
>CAYGTJ010000053.1:0-6937 GCA_964352755.1 uncultured Alphaproteobacteria bacterium | reverse complement strand
GCTGTATACTTATTCGAAAACTCCTCAATGAGGGCGAGAGCTTCTTGTGCGGTTTCAAACTGATCTACTTTATTCAAAACGATAACAAAGGGCACCTTTGCGTCTTGTACGCGTTGGATCAGGTGCTCCACATCGTCGCGGGTATATTTCAGCACAGGCGTATCAACCACAACCAGCACCATATCAACATCATTAATGCTTGAGAGGGCAGCTTTTACCATGGCTTTTTCAAGGTTTTTTGTCGGTTCAAAAATCCCTGGCGTATCGATAAACACCAGTTGGGAATCATCAACGCAAATAATACCACGAATTTTATGACGTGTTGTTTGTACGCGACGCGTGGCAATACTTACCTTTGCCCCGACAAGTGCGTTGGTAAGTGTTGATTTCCCTGCATTGGGAAGGCCGACAATCGCAAAAAAACCACATTTTTGCGAGCTAGTTTGTGGTGTGTTCATTCTGTGTCCATATACTTTTCGATAAAATGTGAGGCGGCGACTTGTTCAGCTTTGCGTTTTGATGATCCTATACCCTCAGCATCACCCATGCCTTTGACAAGCACCTTAACTGTGAATTCTGGGGCATGTGCAGGGCCTTCGGCAGAGACGGTTTCGTACGTTGGCACATCAAACCCCTTCGCCTGAACGAGTTCCTGCAAAGATGTTTTATAGTCGCGAATCATCAGGAGCGGCTCATTAAAATAAGGCTCCCACTGGTGTTCTATAAAATCTTGAGCCATTGATAACCCTTGATCAAAATAGATGGCGGCAACCACAGCCTCAAGAGAATCAGACAGCAGCGAATCTTTATCGCGCCCGCCCGTGTTTTCCTCACCTGATGCCATTCGAATAAACTCACCAAGATTCAGGGTGCGCGAAATGGCCGCAAGGGTTTCACAGCGCACTAATTGTGAATGACGCCGGGCAAGATCACCCTCAGGATCCGTTGGAAAACGTTTATATAAAATCTCAGCCATGGCAAGACCTACCACGCGGTCACCAACGAACTCGCGGCGCTCATATGACATCGAGTTACTCGACAAACTCGCATGGGTAATCGCCATACGCAACAGTGAGATATCATTAAACGTCACGTTTAATTTTTTACAAAGAGTGGAGAGAGTATCAGACACGTTCTACCTAATTCGCTTGAAAAAACGGTCGGGGCGAATTCCTTGAACCCATGTCCACGGCATGAACCAGCCATAAAACGGCGCCGAACCAAAAACTTTTTTACTGTAAAACATAAATTCAGGCTTCCCAAGGAGAGCGTCCTCAGAAATGAATCCGACTGTGTCAGTATTACGGCTATCTTTTGAGCGATCACGGTTATCACCCATTACAAAATAATGCCCCTCAGGAACATAGAAGACATCGGTGTTATCGTAATATCCTTTACCAAAGGGTTCATGCTTTAAAATACGATGTTTCACACCATTGGGGAGGGTTTCTTCAAACTGGGAAACAATTGAAATTTGCCCCCGTTCATCCGTATAGCGATAATCCTTCATCCGTCGTAACTTCACAGGTTTTTCATTGATATGAAGCACCCCATTAATCATTTGAATGGCGTCACCCGGCATACCAACAAGGCGTTTAATGTAGTCAGCATCGTCATCTTTGGCTACGCGAAACACCACAACTTCACCCTGGGCTGGTAATTTTTTGAGGATTCTGCCCTTAAAGGGAATCAATGAAAAAGGAACGTTATCCTCGCCGTATCCATAGTATGCACGAGACAACACAATATAATCGCCCACTTCAAGTGTTGGATACATCGATCCTGACGGAATAATGTGCGGCGAAAAAAACAGCTGTCGAATTACAAGCAAGATACCTAAGGTCTTGATAAAGCCTATGAGCTGATTTTGCTGTGGTTGTTCTTTATTCACACAAAAATCCTTCTTTTTCGTAAATATATTGGCATAAATTCCCCCTACATACTAGGGGGTTAATCGGCATTAGCCCACATACATATCAATACAAATCCATGCACAGATTGCAAGAATCGTCGTCACATAAAGCTTGATTTGCAGGTGAGGATTCTCTGGCGCGCCTGGATCTGATCCCTTGGGAACAAAGGCACTGTGACGAATACCCCACGGCAACACCATCAAAAAGATGATGACCCAGGTAATAACAAAAACAACGGTTCCTGTCACAATCCCCATGAACGTTATTTCTTAGATTTTGGCTTTAACCGGATAACGTGAAGGCTCATTGCTGGCTGTTTGTTTCGTGCATTGCGGAAATAACGCATCAGTGCTTTCGTGCAATCAACACGAATACTTTCGCTGTCTGAACGATCCGATCCGGACATGTTTTTGAGCGTCTTTTTAACCGTGCGGTCAATTTCGGCACTCAATGCCTTTTCTTCCTTAGGGACACAGACACCTACCAACGTTGACTGGGTGTTGCTCATTAGTTGGCCATCTTTATTCACCACCAATGTTACCGCGACATGACCCGCGGTTGACATGCGTTCGCGATCTTTAAAATGACCCGCATCGTCTTGAACAAGTGTACTGCCATCAAGAATCAAGCGGCCACTACGAACTGTCTCAACAATTTCAGCCTTGTCATCTTGAATGCGGATACGTGTACCATTGTGCGGAACTATCGCTGAGGGAATACCCTCTTTCAATCCAAATTTAGCATGTGCCTCAAGATGAGCATCTTCACCGTGCACGGGAATAAGAATTTTCGGACGAATCCAATTATACATATCACGCAAGTCATCTTGTGCAGGGTGGCCTGACACATGGGTAGATGCGTTTTCTGACGTAAATACGTTAATTCCTTTTGCCTTTAGAATACGCTCAAGCTCATGAATATCTTTTTCATTTCCAGGGATCACCCGTGATGAGAACACCACCGTATCACCTTCGCGAAGGCGTGCTTCGGGATGTTTGCCCAACGCCATACGTTTAAGTGCCGCATTGTTTTCACCTTGAGAACCCGTGCACAAAATGAACGATTCAGATGGATCTATATTATTGAGCTCTTTTAAATTCACGACATTTGATTGGGCTTCGAGATAATCACACGACCGCCCTACTTCGTAATAACGATGCATCGAACGTCCAGCAAACGCCATCTTTCGCCCAAGTTCTTTTGAAAGAACCATCCCCGTATTAAGACGAGCCACGTTACTGGCAAAACACGCCATAATGATGCGCCCCGGTATTTTTGCCATCAATTTGCGCAGTTCATCGCGCACCCACGCCTCTGACTGGGTGCGTCCTTCAACAAAAACATTGGTTGAATCGCATACAAGAGCGGTTACACCCTCGTCACCAATTTCTTTCAGGCGGTTCACGTCCATTTCACTGCCGACCAGGGGATCATTGTCGATTTTCCAGTCACCCGTGTGCAGAATTGTGCCCGCAGGCGTTCGAATCGCAAGTGCTGTAGGCTCAGGGATAGAGTGTGTAAGATCAATAAACTCAATATTAAAGGGGCCAACATCAATGCGGCCTTGCAAAGGAATCACATGAACGGTTGCCGCTTTTGCAAGCCCTACTTCTTGGAGTTTGCGTCGCACAAGTTCCGCCGTAAAAGGTGTTGCATAAATCGGGCAACCCAGGCGTTCCCACAAATACGGAATGGCACCAATGTGATCTTCATGCGCATGCGTCACAACCAAACCCTTGAGATCCTTTACGCGTTCTTCAATATAATGGATGTCCGGTGTTGCAATATCTGCGCCGGGCTTCTCAACGAATGTAATCCCCAGATCAACCATTAACCACTGATTTTGATAACAGTAGAGGTTAAGATTCATTCCGATTTCGCCGGAACCACCAAGGGGAAGGAAATAAAGTTCTGATTTGTTTGTCATAAAAGCCTTACTGCGCTCTTCTCTAAGGAGAGCTTTTGTTAAAAATGTTAGTCTTCGGAGATTAAATGAGTTGCTACACTCACCCTACTCCCCACAATTAAATCTTAACCGTACTATATAGATTCATACAAATTCTTCAATAGTCTGATTGTACCCCAGGTAAAAGAGCCATTTCAAAGGGCTGATGGATTATTTCAGCAACAAACAGATACCCAAACACCATTACGCCAATGATTAGCACCATGGTAAGCAATGTTGTTGAACGTATTCGCTCGCGATTCGTTACTGGTGTTTGTTCATCAGACATCTGATCAAAGTAAATAACCTTGATTAATTTGAGGTAATATCCAAGACTTAACACCATACCAACATACATAATTCCGATTGGTATGACTGAGGGCAAACGCAAAACAACACGCAAGGCCTCAACTTTTGCGAAAAACCCAATAAATGGCGGAACACCCGCCAAGGAGAGAACAAACAACGTCATAAAGAAGCTCAAAAATGGCAAGACTTGATACAACCCAGCAAGATCCGTGATCGTGGCATAGCTAATCTTATGTCGGTGAAAAAATGTTAAAATAATAATTATTCCCGTCGTCGTAAGCGTGTAACTAAGCAGGTAAAAGAAGGCACCTTGATAGTTGATCCCCTTCATCAAAACCAACGTGCATAACATAAAACCAAGCTGAACAATGGATGAGTTCGCAATAAATCGCAGCAAGCGGTTTTGTGTAAGGGCGCTTAATCCTCCCCAAATGATGCTAATTAAAGCAAACCCAAGCAACAGATTTCCCACATAATCACGAATGTCTGCGTGAAAACTGCCGACGAATCTGAGAAAAAAGAACAAATACGCAATTTTACTAGGCCCTGCGAAAAGACTCACTACGGGAAGTGGTGCCGCTTGATACACATCAGGCATCCATTGATGTACTGGTGCCACACCTAACCAGAACATAACAGCGAGCGTAATCAACGAAACACCTACGTAACTCAAGGCATTTATCCTATCTGCACTATTGATAATCGCTGAAAGTGATGTGCTCCCGTAAGTGAAAACCAAAAAGGTCACACCAAGTAAGAAAATCACCATCACGATGCTGCTTTGAAAAAAGTATTTAACGGCAGCTTCATAGCTTAACTGTTCGTCCTCACCAAAAACGATCAACCCATAGTTTGCAAGTGAAATGAGCGCAATACACAGAGCCGAAATCATCAAGTCATCGCTCAGCACAAGCATATAATATCCAGCAAAGCCAAGTGTTAACAGGGTCATCATGAGGCTACGCGGTGTGCGTTTGTTTTCCGTATGAAAATAGACTGTTATGGTCACGATGAATAAAAGTTTCATCACCACATGAAAAAGAACCACACCACCATTGCTTCGCAAAGCGCCCCGAAACAAGCGGACTTCCTGTGCCCAGTTTATGGCCGTGCAATCCACACATATACTCAGCAAATATACGACGACAAGACCAGTCACAAGACCAACAAGATGAGGGCGCTGCAAGACAAACGAGCGCATAACAACCCACATGGGAATTAAAAACATTACGCATAAATCAATGAGCTTCATATGCATAATCATTGCACCATCTCCATCGCGAGTATCTCCGCACGCTGGGGCAGAAGCTCTTCCAACGCTGGGCGTGTATAGCCGCGCAGATGCTCAGGAAAGAAGCCCAACCACAGAATCAAAATGACAAAACACCCCAAGGCAACTTTATCCGTAAGTTGCAACGGATAAAAACGCGCTGCATCAGGTGCTTTGTATGCACCGAATCCGATATGTCGAAGAATTTTTAAGCCATAAACACTTGAGAAAACAACACCACTCGCCGCCACCAAAACGGTTCCAAGACCGTGGGGAATTGCGGCTAAAAACACAAGGATT
This sequence comes from uncultured Alphaproteobacteria bacterium, assembly GCA_964352755.1. GTDB lineage: Bacteria > Pseudomonadota > Alphaproteobacteria > JAUHZC01 > JAUHZC01. The sequence goes on along the minus strand of CAYGTJ010000053.1, from coordinate 1,200 downwards.
TCCCCGATAAACCCTGATGTGCCAGGAAAGCCAATAAGCGCAAAAACAAACACACCCATACAGCCAACGGTTAGCGGAAGTTTTTCACCAAGCCCCCCCAGCTCAGAAAGGTTACGGCTGGCCGTGAATCGCTGAATAAGACTTACCCCAAAGAATAAGGCCGGTGAAATCACGCCATGGCTGATCATCTGAAAAAATGCCCCTTCAAACCCAAGAAGATTAAGGCTAAAAATACCAAGTGTCACAATGCCCATATGCGCCACTGACGCATACGCGATCATCCGCTTCATATCATTTTGAACGAACGCAGCTGCACTGGCATAAAAAATAGCGGCCACACTTAGTATGCGCATGGCTTGTGCATATTGCTCAGTCATTTCCGGCAAAAGAAACACGAGACAACGAAATATTCCAAAGGCACCAAACTTGAGTAGTATCCCCGCCAATATCATCGAGGCAGACGTCGGTGCCTCAACGTGTGCCCGAGGTAACCACGCATGCACACCTAGCATCGGTGTTTTTATAGCAAATGCCAGCAACATCCCCCACCAGATAGAGGAATGAGGGGGATAGTTACGCATCAACAACCGTAACTCGGTGAAGTTAAACGTTCCGTACATATCGTAAATTTTCAACAGCGCAAACAAAAAGAGAAACGACCCTAACGCCGTAACTAACATGAATTTAAACGCCGCATCAATGCGGTTTTTACCCCCCCAAATGCCAATCATGTAAAACAGCGGGACAAGTGCCATTTCGAATAAAATATAAAACGTCATCAAACTTTGCACACACCAGAATGCCGTTACGATCGCTTGTGTGAGCAAAAGTGCTACAACGTATTCCCGCTGGCGAACGGTTTTCATTTCATCTGAAATATGGATAATAAAGAACAGAAAACTGGATAGTAAAATCAACACGAGTGAAAGTTGATCAACGCTCAAGATAACGCCAATTTTCGAAAGCCCCCCGAATGACCAGACCTCAAGAAGGGGAGTAAACTCACCTCCTGTTGCTGTGGATCGCACCAGGAACAAGGCCATTACAAGCGTTATTGTAGAGGCAAAAACGCCAACGTTTCGGCTGTTGCGATTGACGACATGGGGTTCCTCTGCCCGAATCAACAGTGTCACAAGAACACCAAGTAACTGCATCACGATGATCGCGGTAAGAATTGGAATCTGTGTCATACGATATCCC